>JAHWJQ010000136.1 GCA_019348305.1 Actinomycetota bacterium | reverse complement strand
CTTCGAGGGCAGCGAGGGCGGGGTGCGCCTCGCCAGGCCGGTGCGGGGGGGCGCAGCCCGGGCAGGCTGATGGGCCCCGGCAACGGGGACGAAGCCACCGGGACGCGGCGCGTTAGCGTCCGCGCTGATGCGCTCGCGCGCAACATGTCTTAGCCGGCCGCCCCGCTCCATCGTTTGGCAACTTCTGGTCGTGCAACGAGCTCGCGTGGCCGCATTTGGTCGCCAATAGGGCCCGAACGAGTGCTCAGGGTGTCCCGGGCGGCCGGTGGCGGGATTCCGGCCGCCCCGGGACAGAGGCTCAACCATCGACCGCAACCGCCATCTTCCCGGTTGCCGGCGTTCAGTTCCGTAAGCGGTTCTGAGGATGTCCGCGCACCTGTGCGGTGCGTAAACACCCCCAGAAGGAGGTGGGCCGCCGGACTGCGGGTAGAACGGGAGCGACCCGAGCATCCCATAGGAGGAAATACATGGCCGATACCGAGACTGGCGACGTCACCGGCACCGCCGACAAGGACTACAACATCATCTGGTTCACAGAGGCGTGCCTCAGCAACGTCCTGCGGCTGGAGACGTACATCGCGGACGCCGAGCGAGCTGGCGATTCTGAGCTGGCGGAGTTCTTTCGCAAGGCCCAAGCCGAGAGTCGCAAGGGCGGAGAGCAGGGAAAGGCTCTGCTGGCAGCGCGGCTGAAGGCCTAGCCGCCCAAGCCGCATCAGCCAATGGGTACCGGAGGGGGCGGGGGTGGGGGCAGGGGCGACGGCCGGGTGGTGGTGGTCGTGGGCGGGGGCGCGGTGCTCGACGGTGGCGGGGGCTCGGGAGGCGGGGACGAGTCGTCGCCCCGGCTCTCCGGTTCGTCTGGCTCGCGGTCGACTTCCCTCGCCGGCTCCCTCGCCGGTGCCGGCGCCTGCCGCACGACGGGAGCCGGAGCCGGTGGCCGCGCCGGCGCCCGTGGCGGGCCGGCCGGCAGCGGCCGCAGCGGCACCGGCACCCTCAGGTCGCCGAAGCGGGTGAACGGGAGATCGGGAACGGTTGAACCGAGCCGGAAGGCGAGGCTGGCCTTCCAGAAGCTGGTCTCGCCCCTGGCTCCGGCCCAGTTGAAGGAGAAGTGGATGTGGTCGGTGTGGTCCTGCACGCCGCTGAAGGGCCGCCACCCCTCCTCGGCCAGGAACGACGACCAGATCCGTCCGTCCCAGATGATGTACATGATCCCCAGGCGCCGGGCCAGGGCGTAGGGGTTGCCCGCCTCGTCCGGTGCGAACAGCCACCCCAGGACCTCGTCGGCGGCGGCCCTCTCGGACGGGTCGTAGGCATTGAGCCCCCAGTTGAAGGCTCGGCCCTCCTTGTGCTCGGACACGCCTGGCAGCTCGCAGGGCCGGCCGATGCCCATGTTGCGGCTCCCCGGGTAGCGGGCCAGCAGAAGGTCGCGGAAGCCGAGGACGCCGGGCTTGGCCTCGGGGTCACAGCCCGCCTGGGGCTCGTACACGGCCAGCGGCTCGAGCGGGATGCCCGCCCAGCGGTCGTGCCCCGGCAGGTCCACGCCCGGTGGCGGCCCTCCGCTCCCGCCCACCGCGGGGCCCCGCGCCTGGGCTTCGCCCGCCAGCAACTGGTCGCCGCCACCCTCCTCGACCAGAGAGGGCACCGCCGTCAGCGTCCACCGCAGCCCGTCCCACACGCCCTCGAAGCCCACATAGGCGAAGGTCGAGCCGGCGCAGGTGACGATGCCGTTGACCTGCCTGGTGGCGGCGGTGGGTGGAGGGCCGAGCGGTCGCACGTAGGCGCCCTGAGCGAACTCGCCCACCGGGGGTGACCAGGAAACGACGAGTTGCTCGGCGGGGCAGGTGTCGGGGGTGGAGCTTGCCGGGCCGGCGCTCACCCAGCGGCCGAGCGCGGGCTTGCCGAGCGGCAACCCGCCCATCGTCCCCACCAGCATCCGGGCGGACTGCTCGGCCCCCGCCCGACCAGGGATGGAGCTGCCCGCCACCACCGCTCTTGGACTCCCCGCAGCGACGGCGGGCGCGGCGATGGCGTCGCTTGGGGAGAACATCACCGGCGACGTGCGGCCCACGACCGATCCGAAAGCCAGCAGCACGGCGACGACGGCGGCAAGCCTGGGCTGCAGCGCCGGCTGTCGGGCACCGGCCCACTCCTCGATCGCCTGGCGAGAGGGCAGCCGCGGGCGGGCCACCGCCGAGAGCCGTGACGACCGCAGGAGGAGTGCCATTGGAGTTCTTTTCCAGTTTGGCCTGTCTCGTGGGCGGGCGCCCGCCGTTAGTGATGTTCCCTTTACGGTGTATCGAAGACGCTCAGCCGCGCGGCGGGGTCGGGTCGGCCCGCACCACCAGCACGGCCACGTCGTCGAGCGTCCTGCCCGCCTGGTGGTCGATGACCGCGAGCTCCAGCCGGCGCGCGATGCCGTCGGCCGTCCGGCCGGCACAGCGGGCCAGCAGCCACTCGAGCCGCTCCTGGCCGTACTCCTCGCCGTCGGGGGCCCGGGCCTCGATGACGCCGTCGGTGTAGAGGACGATGGCGTCACCGGGCGCGAGGGTGAGGTTCTGGTCCGAGACGCCGGCGTCGGGGAAGAGGCCGAGCGGCATCCCCCCCGTTCCGCCGACCGATTCCACCCTGGCGTCCTCACGCAGCACGAGCGGGGGCGGGTGGCCGGCGTTGGCCAGGGTGACGACCACACCGAGAGCGGTCGGGACCAAGCGCAAGAAGACCGCGGTGCAGAACCGGTCCCCGGTGCGCTGGTTGTTCAGCGCCTCGTTGAGGGAGCTCAACACGGCGCTCGGCCCACCGTCGCCGGCGACGGCCCGCACGGTGTAGCGGGCGATCCCGGTCAGCGCCGCTGCCTCGGCGCCCACGCCGCTCACGTCTCCCAGCACCACTCCCCACTCCCCCTCGGCGGTGCTGAAGACGTCGTAGAAGTCGCCTCCCACCAGGTTGCCCGACCCGGTGGGGCGGTAACGGGCGGCACAGTCGACGCCGGGGATGGCGGGCAGCAGCGGCGGCAGCAGCGTCTCCTGGAGCACCCGGGCCACCTCGGCCCTCTCGGCCAACAGGTCGGCTTTTTCGAGGGCAACGGCCAGGTGGGCGCTGATGCCCAAGAGGAGCTGCTCGTCGCGCCGGTCGAACGCCCGCACCCGATGGTGCCCGAGGAACAGCGCACCCAGCACGTCACCGGCCGGGGCCAGCACGGGGGCTGCGATGTAGCTGCGTACGAGGCCTCGGTCGCGGAAGGACCCGTAGGGACGAGCAGCCTCTTCACTGAGCGCCCAGAGAGACGTGTCGTCGACCCGCAGGGGCGCCGTACTGGAAAAGGCGGCGGCCAGCAGCGGCGCCAGAACAGGAACGGGTAGGTCCTCGAAATCCGTCTCCGATGCCCCCACAAGGACGGCCAGTCCCGGCTCCCGGCGGCCGACGTACATGGCGAAGTCGGCGCCGGTGAGCTCGCGGGCGGACTCGGCCAGCCCTTCCACGAGGCGCTCCACCTCCAGCTCGCCCAGGATCCCCGGCAGGCGCAGGAGCACGGTCTCCAGCCGGGCCCGCTCTGCTTCGAGCTGCTTCAAGAGGGCCTCGGCCGGCGTGTCCAGCTGCCAGTCCGACGCCCGTCGCCCCCCGACCCGCTCGCCCGTCACGCCGGCTCGACCGTCGGCCGGGCCACCTCGAACCACACGCTCTTGCCCGACAGCAGCGTGTCGATGCCCCAGGCGGTGGACAAGGCCTCGATGAGGGCCATGCCCCGGCCGGACTGGGCCTCCTCGGCCGCGTCGCGCCGGTGGATCACCGCGTCGGCCGAGTCGATGACCTCGACGCGCACCTTCGCCGGCCGCAGGTGGATCGCCAGCTCCACCGCGGAGTGGGCGTGCACGACGGCGTTGGTCACCAGCTCACTGACCAGCAGCGTGGCCGTGTCGAGCAGCTCGTGGCAGTCCCACGCTGCGAGGGTCTCGTTGACGAAGCGCCGGGCCGCGCCCGCGCTCTGCAGGTCGGGGTCGAAACGCCGGCGCTCGGTCGCCAGCACCTCGTCGACGTCGCCCAGGAGCCCGGCCAGCACGAGCAGCTCCTCAGGCATGCGGCTGGCGGGGACGGTCTTGGAGAGGTAGCCGATGCTCGACGCCAGCGGCGAGCGGTTCCACAGCTGGTGCTCTGGATACGCCGACACGGCCACGATGGCCGCCGCCGGGGCCGCCTCCCGCAGCGGCGCCACGGCGGCCAGGCCGTCCATCCCCGGCATCACCATGTCGAGCAGCACCATGTCGGGTTGAAGCTCGCGTGCCGCGGTGATCCCGCCAGCCGCTTCGCAGGCCTCACCCACCACCTCGAACTCCTTCGCCCCGGCCAGGGCGTAGCGCACCAGCAACCGGTAGTCGGGATTGTCGTCGACCACGAGCACCCGATAGGCCACGCCGCTCAGCCGCCCTCGGGCATGACCGGCAGCGTGAAGGAGACGGTGGTGCCGCGGCCCGGTAGCGACTCGAGCCAGATCTGGCCGCCATGACGTTCCACGACGCGCCGGCAGAAGGCAAGGCCGAGGCCGGCGCCGCCGTAGACCTCGCGAGGGTGCAGGCGGCCGAAGATGGTGAACAGCCGGGGGACCTCGGCGGGATCGATCCCGATCCCGTTGTCACGGACGCTCACCACCCATTGGTCCTCCCGGCGGGTGAGGCCCACGTGGACCTCGCTCTCGTCACCTCTGCGGAACTTGAGGGCGTTCTGCAGGAGGTGGGCCAGCAGCCGCCCCAGCTGCCAGCGGTCGCCCAGCACCGTGGGGAGGGGGTCGACCGTCACCACCGCGCCGGCGGCGTCGATCTCGGGCGCCATCTCGGCCCGCACGTGGTCGAACAGCCGGGCCAGGTCGACCGGCTCGAGGTGCTGTTCGCCGGTGCTGGCCTTGGCATAGGTGAGCAGCTCGTCGACCAACGCCGTCATCGCCTGGATGCCTCCGCGGGCTCGGGCGACGAGAGCAGCAGCTGGTTCACCGGCATCGGCGTGGCGCGCCTGCACTAGGTCCAAGAAACCGTCGACCACCTGCAGCGGCTCGCGCAGATCGTGGCTGGCCACGAAGGCGAAGCGCTCCAGCTCAGCGTTCGAGCGTTCGAGCTCGACGGCCTGGGCCCGAAGTGCCGCCTCGGCCCGGTCGCGCTCTTCGAGCCGACGCTCGAGCATCTGGCGCTGGTCCTCGATCGTCTTGGCCTGACGGTACAGGTTGGCGAACACAGCCACCTTGGTCCGCAGGACGTCGGGCTCGAAAGGCTTGGCCAGGTAGTCGACGGCGCCCGTGCCGTAGCCCTCGAGCTGGTGTTCGACCTCCCGGTTGAGCGCGGTGAGGAAGATGATCGGGATGTTCGACGTGCGGGCTCGGGCCTTTATCAACCGTGCTGTCTCGAACCCGTCGAGCTCTGGCATCTGCACGTCGAGCAGGATCACGGCGACGTCTTCGACGAGGAGGTGCCGCAACGCCTCGGCCCCGGAGGTGGCCCGCAGGATGCGCAGGTCGAGTGGCTCGAGGACCGCCTCCACGGCCAGGAGGTTCTCGGGGCGGTCGTCCACCACGAGCACCGGGGCATCCCCGATCTTCTCGGCCACGTCCAGCCCCGCTCCCCCCCAGGTCACGTCGAGCTCCGCTCGCCCTGGTGCCGCCGGGCGATCACGTCGCCCAGCAGAGGCCCGATCTCCTCCAGCCGGGCGACGATCGCGTGGACGCCGGTGGCCAGAGCCGCCTCGGGCATGTCTCGGCGCTCGGCCGTCGACGGGTCCTGCACGATGGCGGTGCCCCCCCGTGCGACGATCCGAGCCAGGCCGTCGGCACCGTCGGCGTTGGCGCCGGTCAGCACGACCCCGACGGTGCGATGGGTGAAGGCGTCAGCC
>JAHWJQ010000135.1 GCA_019348305.1 Actinomycetota bacterium | reverse complement strand
CCGTCGGCGATGCGGTACGTGCCTGCGGCGTGCCAGGTCATGCGGATGAAGAGCGGCCCGTAATGGCCGTAGTCGGCCGGCCACCAGTCCTGCGACGTCGTCATCACCTCGAAGATGTCCCGCTTCAAGGCGTCGAGGTCGAGGGTCTTGAACTCCTCCGCGTAGTTGAAGTCCCCGCCCATCGGGTTGGAAAGGGGCGAGTGCTGGTGGAGAACCGACAGGTCCGGCTGGTTCGGCCACCAGTCCCGGTTCGTCCTCGGCCGGGTCTCCTTGACCGTGGGGGAGGGGATTACCGGGTTCTCGCTCTCGCTGACGCTGTCAGTCGCGTCCTTCTTGTCAGACACGTCGGTCCTTCTCCTGTCTCGCTGTTTTCTTCTGATGGCTCATTGCTCTTGACCTTGGTTCTTCTGCATGCAGTCTGCGTCGGCTCAACTGATGTCGCACGCTGGCATCGCTTCAGCCGCGGGACGGGGCAGCAGTCATGGCGACACACTCAGGACATCGCCCCCAGTAGATGACCTCGGCTTCGTCGATCTCGTAGGCCGAGTCGTCGGCGGCCGTCAGGCACGGGGTGTAGCCCACCGCGCAGTCGACGTCGACCATCCGGGTGCAGGTGCGGCAGATGAGATGGTGGTGGTTGTCGCCAACCCGATCCTCGTAGCGAGCCGGCGACCCTGCGGGCTGGATGCGCCGGACGAGGCCCTTGTCGGTGAGGATGCCGAGGGCGTCGTACACCGCCTGGCGTGAGATGGCACCGATCTCGGCGCGGACGACCTTGTCGATGTCGTCGGCGGTGCTGTGCGGCCGGCGGGACACCGCCCGCAGGACAGCCAGACGCTGCGCCGTGACCTGCAGACCGTGCCGGCGGAGGAGCGCATGGTTGTCGGCGGATGCGTCCCTGGACACGCCGGGAAGCCTAACGTCGATGCTGGAGTGAATCTAGATCTGGGCGGATACCAGTGGACGTTGCGGACGCGCCCGCTTCTCGTGCCTCGGTAGAGGTCGTGGCCGCCCGAGCGCAGAGCTCACCGTTCTGGTCGGTAGCCTCCCCGAACCCATGGCGGCGAAAACGGTGGTGGACCCGCAGGGACGCAGGTGGAAGGTGCGCCGAAGGTGGGTGCACCGGGGCGTGTCCTGGCGGGGCCCTAAGGGCGGCCGGGCGCTCGACCTCGTGGACGGCGCCGACCTCGCCGGCGAGGGTGCCGAGCTCCCGGTCGTCGGCGTGATCATGTTCGCCCTCGCAGCGTTGTTGATTGCCGTGCTGGCAGTGGTCTTCGTCGTCCCGGCGCTGATCTTCGTTCTGGAGCTGCTGCTCGTCCTCGTCGCCGTCGGGCTCGGCGCGCTCGGCCGCGTCCTGTTCCGGCGCCCGTGGACGGTGGAGGCACGGGTGGAGGGCACGAACGACGGGCGTGAGTGGAAGGTCGTGGGTTGGCGGGCCAGCGGCGACCGGGTTGCTTCGGTGGCCGAGCGCCTCCGGGCGACGGGTCACATCGGCGACGTCAACTGGCGGCCGTGACCCAAGGGCGACCTATTCGCAGAACCGCCTACCCGCCGTCCCTCATCACATGCAGGTACTTCCGCGTCGCACGCGCCTGGAGAGACCTGGCCAGAGGCCCTCCGACCCGCGTCCATACATCGTGAGGTCGCGAGAAGGCGACGATCGAGAACCGGACACCGCCGTCGAGTTCGCGGTCGACCACGAAGAGCTCCTCACCTTCTTCGGGGTGCTCCGGCAGAGTGCCGTAGGCGAAGCCGGACCTCGTCGGTTCATCGATGACCGCGACCACGCGACACGCTGCAATGGCCCATCCGACGGGCAGCGGCGCGGCCACCGCCACCGTTGTGCCAACAGCAACCGGACCGTCGGCTACGACGGCCAGGCCGGAGCGGCGCTGTGGTGCCCACTCCGCGAGACCCGCCTTGGCGGAGACGAACGACTCTTCGCTTGGGAGCAGGTCGACCTGGAGGCGGTCGTGTCGGTAGCCGGCAGGGAGGTCGCCCGTCACCGTCGCGCCGACCTGGCTGTACGTGAGGTCCTCCGATCGTTGTCGTTCGATCACGCGCAGCAGGTCCTCGTCGGTCGGCCTGCGAAGGGTCAACATCCTGGCCACACCTTCGCGCGGAGGCGGCGACGGTGAAAGGCGCCTGGTGGAAGGTTGCTCGGCGGCCCCGTTGCCGGGTAGGGAAGGCCCATGATCGGTTCACCGCCCGAGCACGGCGGCGGCGTCCACAAGACCAAGGCCGACGCTGACGAGGCGGAGGCGCCGCTCATGGCCACTAGAAGCGGATCGGCTGCCAGCCGGTGAGCGATGCCGACGCCGACTTCCCGCAGCCGCCGGTCGAGCCCGAGGCACTGGTCGGCAAGGACGAACTCGACGAGGACGACGAGATGGTGCTGTCGGGCGACGACCTCGTGGAGGGCGAGGGCAGCGACTGAAGCGGACTCGGCGCCGGCTCAGCTTCAGGGCTTGTCGCCGAGGAGGGACTGGGCGCAGGCGATGCCGGCGGCTGCTCCCTTGGCCACCGCGTTGGGGATCAGCTGCACCCCGGGCGTCAGGTCGCCCGCCGCGTACACCCCGGGTACCGTCGTCAGCCCGTCCCGGTCCACCTCGACGCAGTTCCCCTCGGTGAGCGCGCACCCGAGCTCGGTGGCCAGCCCATTGTTGGGGGAGTGGGCGATGCTGAAGAACGCAAGCTGGCAGGGGACCGTCGAACCCCCGGCCAGCCGCACCCCCTCGAGCCCACCCCGCTGCCCGACGAGCTCGACCCCGTCGTCTTCGACCACGGTGACGCCGCGAGCCCCGAGCAGGTCGATCTCGGCGCGGTCGGCCTCCAGATGCCGTCCCTCGGTGACGACGGTGACGGAAGCGGCCCAAGTCAGGAGGCTGAGGGCGAAGCCCGTCACCTGCTCGCCCCACCCGAACACGACGATGTCGCAATCCTTGGCCTCGTAGCCGTCGCAGCTGGTGCAGTGGAAGACGCTGGCGCCGTAGTGCTCGAAGAAGCCCTTCACCTCCGGGTACTCGTCGCTCACGCCCGTGGCCAGAACGATGCGCCGGGCCCGCAGGGTGCGTTCGCCGGCGGTCAGGAGGAACCGGTCGCGCACTCCTGAGACCCTCTCCACCCGCAGTTTGTCGAAGGTGACCGTGGGGTAGCGGGCGACCTCCTGGCGGGCCCGCCTGCGCAGCTCGGGCGGTGGCACCGGGTCGCTGCCCAGGTAGCCGTGGCTCACGTCGACCCCGGCGTTGCGGTACTCCTCGCTGTCGATGACGACCACTGAGCGTCGGTACCGCCCGAGCCAGGACGCGGCGCTCAGCCCGGCGGGACCGCCGCCGATGACGGCGGCGTCGAACAATGGGGGAGCCGGGGGCATGCGTACCTCGTAGGGCTGCGGTGGACCGGTTCCCGCGGTACCCGGGGCCCCGATCGGCGAAACGGCTGCCTAAGGCGCCAGCAGTGGCACAACTAGCCTGAACGAGCCCATGAGCCCGCCTCCCATCGTGCGCTTTTCACCTTCCCCCACGGGGATGTTCCATGTGGGCGGTGCCCGCACCGCCCTTTTCAACTGGCTCTTTGCTCGGCAGAACAAGGGCACGTTCCTTCTGCGAATCGAGGACACCGACCAGGCCCGGAACCGCCCGGAGTGGATCGAGGGGATCTATGCCGCCTTGCGGTGGCTGGGCCTGGACTGGGACGGCGAGCCGCTGTTCCAGTCGGCCAATGCGCCGCGCCACCGTGAAGCCGCCCTGCAGCTGCATGCCCACGGCCAGGCCTACTACTGCGGTTGCACGGCCGAAGAGGTTCAGGCTCGCAACGCCGCTGCCGGGGTGAAGACGCCGGGCTACGACGGCCATTGCCGCGACCTGGGCCTGGAGGCGGGGCCGGGGCGGGCGCTGCGCTTCCGGACGCCCGACCACGGGTTGCTCCCCCGTGCCGACGTGATCCGGGGGACCGCCGAGATCGACCTCTCCAGCGTCGAGGACTTCGTCATCCTTCGGGGCAACGGAGCACCCACGTTCATCCTGGCCAACGCCTTCGACGACCTCGTCCAGGGCATCACCCACGTCATCCGGGGTGAGGAGCACCTCCCCAACGTCCCCAAGGCTCTGCTGCTCTGGCAGGCCATGGGTGGCTCGGCACCCCCGGTGTGGGCGCACGTCCCCAACATCGTGAACGACAGGCGCCAGAAGCTGTCCAAGCGCCGCGACAAGGTGGCGTTGGAGATGTACCGCGACGAGGGAATACTCCCCGAGGCCATGCGCAACTACCTGGGCACTCTCGGATGGGCCCCGCCCGGCGACCAGGAGATCGTGCCGCTCGACACCATGGTCGAGACGTTCCGCCTGGAGGACGTGACCAGCTCGCCCGCCGCCTTCGACCAGAAGAAGCTCCTGGCGTTCAACGGCCACTACCTGCGGGCGCTGCCCCGGGAAGAGTTCGTTGACCGGGCGCTGGCCTGGTACCGCCGCACGGTGATCGAGCCGATGGCGGAGGTGATCCAGGAGCGGGGAGCGACGCTGCCCGAGACACTTTCGATGACCGACTTCTTCCTGCACGAGGTGCCACTGATCGACGTCGATTCGTGGGACAAGGCGATGCAAAAGATGCCGGCGGGCGCCATCATCACCGCCGCGATGGCCGCCTATGCCGACTGTGAGTGGAGTGCGGAAAACCTCCACCGCATCACTGAGGAGATGGCTTCGGGTTTCGAGCTCTCGCTGGGCAAGGCCCAGGCCCCCATCAGGGTGGCGGTGACGGGGCGGACCGTCGGGCCCCCGTTGTTCGAGTCGCTCGTGGTCCTGGGGCGGGAGCGCACGCTCAGCCGCCTGCGCCGGGCGCAGGCTCGACTAGAGAAGGGCTAGGCGTGTTCCGGCTGGTACGCCGGCTGGTGAGCTTGGGGCTCGTCGTCCTCTTCGTGTACCTGGCCGTGACCTTCGCCCAGGTGTACCAGGCGTCCCGGCGGGACGAGGCCCGGCCCGCCGATGCCATCGTCGTCTTCGGTGCCGCTCAGTACAACGGCCGCCCTTCGCCGGTGCTACGGGCGCGGCTCGACCATGCCGCGGATCTCTACAAGCGCAAGCTCGCTCCCACGATCGTGGTCACCGGAGGCCGGGCGGCCGGTGACCAGACCACCGAAGCCACAGCCGCCGCCGATTACCTGTCGAACCGCAAGGGCATCCGCCAGTCAGCCATCTTGCGCGAGAAGGACGGGCGCAACTCCTGGCAGTCCCTCGCCTCGGCGGCCAACGAGCTGCGCAAGCGGGGAAAGACGAACGTGGTGCTGGTCTCGGACCCCTTCCACTCGGCCCGTATCGGGGCCATGGCCGACGAGCTGGGGCTCGACGCGGCGGTGTCGCCCACCCGGACCTCGCCCATCAGCGGCCAGACCGAGCTGCGCCACCTGGGCCGTGAGACGGTGGCCGTGGCCGCTGGGCGCTTCGTCGGGTTCCGCCGGCTGATGCGCATCGACGACGTGGTCGTCAAGGCGCGCGAGGCCGAGCGGAGCGGGTAGCCTTGCTCCACCCATTCGGGGGTGGTGTAATCGGCAACACAACTGGTTCTGGTCCAGTTATTCGGGGTTCGAGTCCTCGCCCCCGAGCTCGCTGCGGGCTCGGCCGTCATAGCCTTTCCGGCCCCTGAAGCCGGCTTGTTACGATGGCCCGCCGCTGCAGGGCCCCATCGTCTAGTGGCCTAGGACACCACCCTCTCAAGGTGGAGACACGGGTTCGAATCCCGTTGGGGCTGCGAGAAAACCGCAGGTCAGAGGGCCTCTTCGGGGGTCCTCTTGTCTTCTCCGTTCGACTTTGCCACTCTTTTGCCACTCCACATCGGCAGCGAGGAGGCAACGTGCAGGGGTTCATGCGCCAGCGCGG
>JAHWJQ010000134.1 GCA_019348305.1 Actinomycetota bacterium | reverse complement strand
CGGGTCGAATCACCTCCGCCGCCAGCTCAACGACGCGGCCCGCGAGGTCCGTCACCGTGAGGGTGCCCTGGTGGGCCCGATCCTTCTCGTGGGGGGTCGTGAGTACCAGGCCGGCGACGAGGTGGTGGCCCGCCGCAACGCCCGCTGGCTGGTGGGCGAGGCTGGGGAGTGGGTCAAGAACGGCAGCCTGGGGACGGTCGTCTGCGTCGACGGCGAGGCCAGGACCGTCGCGGTGGCCTTCGACCGTGAGGGCCACATGGTGGTCCCGGCGGAGTACCTGGAGGGCGGCCACCTCGACCACGCCTATGCCCGCACCACCTACGGCCTGCAGGGGGCGACGGTGGAGACCGCCTCCTATCACCCCACTGACGTCTCTGGCTTCGAGGAGGGCTACGTCGCCCTCACCCGCTCTCGCGAGGGCACTGCTGTGCACCTCGTAGACGGTGAGCTGGACTCGGATTCTGAGCTCGACCACCACGGGGTCGACGTCCCGGTCACCGGCACCGCGGAGGTGGTGGAGGCGCTGCGCAGGCGCCGGGCCAACATCTTGGCCTGCGATGTCGACGGCACCGTGTCGCAGGCTCTCGAGTTCCACGGGTGGCGGCCCCCGGACCTAGATGCCGAGGCGGTGCGTCTCGACCAGCTGCTGGCCGGTGCCCCGCCCGAGCTGGGAGAGGCCCTGGTTCGAGCTGAGAGCCGCCTTCGTGGCCTTGAGGCGCGCCTGGAGCGTCAGCAGTCGAGCCGGTGGTTTGTCGCGGGAGGCAAGGCACTGAAGGTCCTCATGGCTGCGGTTGAGTCCACCGGCATGACGTGAGCCGGCTCAAGGAGGCCCACGAGCGGCGTCGGGGAGTGGCTTCGCGAGCACGAGGACGACCTGGGAAGGCGGGCGGCAGTCAGGCGGGCCATCTCCAACCGTCTTGAACAGTTCGAGCACGAGGTGCGATCGCGGCCTGACGAGCGCGTGCTGAGTGTGCTCGGCGAACGACCACCGTCCGCCCATGCCGGCGCCCGATGGGATCGCGCTGCCGTCGACCTGCTAACACGCCGGGAACGGGGGCAGTCGTTTGGGACCCCAAGTGCGGAGTCATCAGGCGCAAGTTGGTAGAGGTTGAGCGAGCGTCCCTGTCGCCGGTCAGTCCTGGACCAAGCCGGTGCTCACTCCCGTCGGTCGGCGGGGACCAGAGCGTGGCGTCCCTAGCGATGCTCCTGTGTCTGTCAAGGTGCTGGGCGCGGGTCGTTCGGACAAGACAGAGATAGGCCACTCGGTGCCGAGGGCAGGCTCCTGTTAGGTCACGCTCCCGCGGTGAAGCGAGCACCGGTCGGCCGACAGTTCGTTCGTTGGACAGCCTGAAGGGCGTCTGCCGGTTCGAGAGTCAGACCGACCAGAGAAGAGGCTCAGGCGCCGGGCCGAGGCAGGTGCTTGTAAACCTCTCGTGCGACGTAGCGCTTGAGGACTCGGGCGATCTCGCCCAGGCTCTTGCCCTCGGCCAGTCGACGGGCCACGTAGTCCCGCGTCGGCTGGTGATGTGACATGCGGGTGATGACCACCCGATAGAGCGCGCTGTTGGCTTGGCGGTCACCGCCGCGGTTGAGGCGATGACGGATCGTCTTGCCCGACGACGCCGGGAGCGGGGCGACGCCACACAGGTGGGCCCACGCCGCCTCGGAGCGAAGGCGCTGCGGGTTGTCCCCGGCCGCGACCAGGAGCCTCGCCGCCGTCTCGAAGCCGACCCCGAAAACGCCCAGCAGGCCGGGCGCGGTGGCGGTGATGAGCGGCTTGAGGGTGGCGTCAAGCTCACGTGTCTCGAGCTGCAGGAACCGGGCGCGCTGGCCCAGGCTTCGGATGGCGTGCAGCGTGGCGTGGCGGACCGGGTCGGTCCTCCGGGGCCGCAGGGCGGCGGTCTCCCGGATCAGCTGGGCCGGTGTGAGGCCTGCGAATCGCTGGCGGACGGGCTCCTCGGCCGTCATGCAGATGTGGCGGAGCTGGTTGAGCGTGGTGATCCGCTCATCGATGGCTGAGCGGCGAGCGACCATGAGCACCCGGATCGCCTCGACGTTGCCCGTGCGCGACTTGGGTAGCCCCGTCGCCGAGCCCGACAACGCGGCCCGGGCGGCGGACACGGCGTCGAGAGGGTCGGACTTGCCGGCGCGGCGGCGGGCTTGGCGGTTCGGGCGGTCGACCTCAACGACGTCGAGGCCGGCCCGCGCCAGGTGGCGAGCGAGCCCGGCACCATAGGAGCCGGTGCCTTCCACACCCACACTCGCCACCGGCCCAAACGAGGCCAGCCACGACGCCAAGCGCTGGTAGCCGGCCGCAGTAGTGGGAAACGACTCCACACCCAGCACGCCGCCGACCTGGTCGACGACGGCGGCCACGTGGACGTCGAGGTGGGTGTCGACCCCCCCGGTCACCGGACGGGTCCTCTCTACGATGGTCATAGCCATCCCTTCCTCTCAAACGGTCAAGGGCTGGCACGCACTTGCCGGGAGGGTGACCAGCGGACCCGGGCCGTGTTGCAGCACGACCTGGACAAGTCCCCACCCGACCGGTGAGTGCCGTCCCCGAGCCCGCCGACGGATCGTTCGGAGGACAGCTCCGGGGAGCGTCAGCCGGTTCGTGAGTCAGACGAGCTCAAGGACTCAACCGAACGTAGGAACCGCACCGCTGGTGGCGGTGGATGCTGCGTTCAGCGCACCCGTTCATTCTCTCTGCCGGTTCGGTCCGGCGTAACTCGGGAGCGTCCGGGCGCTACGGGCGGCGATAGGTGCGGCGTGAGATGATGGTCCCTTCGGGGAAACCCGAGGCCCCTTGAGCCTCTGCCACGGCGGAGGCTCTTGCGGTTCCGGAAGCCGGTTCCGTGCGCCCTCCTGGTGCGCAGTTCGCCTGGTCCGGCCGTCGATGTCCCTCGTTCAGGGACCCACCGGGTGGAGTGCTCGTCTCGCCCTGCTTTGAGTTGTGTGATCGGTGGTCACCCGGCCAGAGTGCAGAGGAATGCGTAGAGCGCGCCTGTACGAGGCCTTCGTGTCCATCGTCCTCGTCGCGCTCCTGCTGGCCGCCGTCGTCGTCACTGCGCCGCCGGCGGCCGCCGCACCGATTAACGACGACTACGCGGCCGCCATCACGTTGACCGGCGCGTCCGGTTCCATCGCCGGTTCGACGGATGGTGCGACGTGGGGTCCGTGCGAGCAGCGCTCCGGCGTGCGGACGATCTGGTACCGGTGGCGAGCACCGGTGACGGGAGAGCTGCGGCTGTCGACGTCGGGTAGCTCTACCCCGGGCGTGCTGGACATCCATCCGGACAACGCGGCGTGTGGCCCGGGTGGGTGGCTGGGCACCACGTCGGGGAGCACGCTCGACCGCACCGCCCTCGAGGTCCAGCAGGGTGCGAGCTACACCTTCCGCCTCGATAGCGGCGAGCCGGGGGTCGTTCGGCTCAACTGGCGCCTAGTGGTCGCGGCGCCGCCCGCCAACGACGACATCGACGACGCCGTCACACTGTACGGCGAGTCCGGCATCTGGGGAGGCACGAACGCAGGGGCGTCAGCCGAAGCGGGCGAGCCGGCGCGGGCCGGTTCGGCCGCCGCACGCTCTGTCTGGCTCGATTGGACGGCACCGCACTCGGGCCGGGCGGTGTTCCTGACGAGGGCCACCTTCGACACCGTCCTCGCGGTCTACAGCGGCTCAGGGATGTCCGACCTGGTCTCGCTCGCCCAGAACGACGACGCGCCCCACTACGGGACCGGAAGCCGCGTGGAGTTCCAGGCCGTCGCTGGGCAGACCTACCTGCTCGGCATCGACGGCAAGGCCGGCGCCGAGGGCGGGCTGAGCGACGGCCTCCTGATCGTCTGGAACAGCGGCCCGGCTCCCGCCAACGACGCCATCGCCAACGCGACGCCCATTGGCGAGGCCGGCGTCACGTGGCAGCGCAACGTCGGGGCGACGGGCGAGCCCGGGGAACCGCTTCACGGTGGCTACTACGGGGGAGCCTCCGTCTGGTTCGCCTACACCGCCCCACGCGACGGCCGCTTCTCCTTGAGCATCTTTCTCGACCCGTGGGTCTCGAACGCCAGCTTCATCGCTGGTGCCTATCGAGGCACCTCCATGTCCACACTGTCGCGCGTCAGCGGCAGCAACGACTTCTCTGGCCCCGGCGTGCGCGTCAGCTTTCCGGTCCGGGCCGGCGAGCAGTACCGGATCGCGCTCGACGGCGCCCAGGAGTGGACGGGCGGCTTCGGCCTGTCCTGGGTCACCTCACCGATCCCCAACGATCACTTCGCCGCGGCCTCGACCATCTCGGGACCATTGGGCACGGTCGGCGGATCCAACGAGTCGGCCACTGCCGAACCCGGCGAACCAGCGCACGGTGGCCGACCGGCCCGTACGTCCTCGTGGTGGCGTTGGACCGCGCCAACCTCCGGATCCGTCACGTTCGACACCCTCGGGTCGGAGGGAGACCTCTCCCTCGGCGCCTACACCGGCTCGCGCGTCGACGCCCTGACCACGGTGGGCTCGGTGTACTCCGGTGGGGGCTCGCTCGCTCCACTGACGTTCACCGCTCGCGCCGGGGAGACCTATCACATGGCCGTCGACACCGGCGGCGGGTCGTGGCCGCTGCGGCTGAGCTGGCGCTACGGGCCACGCGATACGACACCGCCTGCGGCCTCCGTGCAGTCACCCGCCCACGGCGCCGTCGTCAGCGGCACCCTGGGCGTCACCGCCACCGCCTCCGACGCCTCCGGCATCGACGCGGTCAGCTTCACCATCGACGAGAGCTGGGCCGCGCCTCCCGATCAGACGTCGCCGTACACCGCCACCGTCGACACCCGCCGCTACCGCGACGGCCGCCACGTCCTACGCGTCTCGGCGCTCGACCGCGCCTCCAACCGCACGATCAGCTCGCCCGTCGAGCTCACGGTGGAGAACCTGCCGCCCGCCATCAGCCTCACCCTGATCCGGCCGGTGACCGAGGCCGACGACGTGGTCGGGCACCTGCAGTCCGACGACCGCAGCGGCGGACAGTTCTGCCGGCTCGACGACGGCCCCTACGAGCCCTGCAACGACGAGTTCCTCCGATACGACGGCCTCGCCCCCGGCGCCCACGTCGCCCGTGCCTACGCCGTCGATGCCTTCGGCAAGGTCAGCCCGACGCTGGCGACCGCCGTATGGCGCATCGACACCGTATGGCCCCAGCCCACCGCATCGGCCCCAACGAACACGACCTCCAGCACCACCTCGACCTCGACCACCACGTCCACCACGTCCACCACGTCGACCACCACGTCGTCCACCACCACGTCCACCACCACGTCCACCACGTCCACCACCACGTCCACCACGTCCACCACGTCCACCACGTCCACCACCACGTCGTCCTCGACGACCACCACGACGCGCCCGCCGACCACGACCACGAGCCCTACGTCGTCGACGGCCACCACGACCCGCCCGGCGACCACGACGACGACCTCGCCACTGGCACCGCCCTCGCCCGCGCCGGCCCCGGCCGAGGCGCGATCCGGGTACTGGATGATCACGTCCGACGGAACGGTCAGCGCCTTCGGGGACGCGGGGTGGCATGGGAACGGTCCCACCGACCGGGAAACCGTGGACGTCGAACGCACCCCAAGCGGTTCCGGCTACTGGACCACCGACGCCGCCGGCGCCGTGCGCGCCTTCGGCGACGCCACCTTCCACGGTGACCTCCCCGCCCTGGGACGTCGTGAGTCGGTCACCAGCCTCGCGACCCATCCCAGCGGGAACGGCTATTGGCTCTTCACCACCTCCGGACGAGCGTTCGCCTACGGCGTCGCCGCGCACCTCGGGGACATGGGCGGCACGCGCCTCAACGGCCCGGTCCTTGACTCGATCGCCACCCCCAGCGGGAACGGCTACTTCATGGTCGCCTCCGACGGTGGCATCTTCACATTCGGCGACGCGCTCTTTGCCGGATCGATGGGCGACACGCCGCTGA
>JAHWJQ010000133.1 GCA_019348305.1 Actinomycetota bacterium | reverse complement strand
GACACCATGCAGTACGTCAAGAACGACATCAGCGTCGTCTGCCTGGGCCAGGCGGCCTCGGCGGCCGCCGTGCTGCTGTCGGCCGGAACGCCGGGCAAGCGCTACGCCCTGCCCCACAGCCGGATCATGCTCCACCAGCCCTACGGTGGGGTGGCCGGACCGGCCGCCGACATCGAGATCCAGGCCAGAGAGATCCTACGGATGCGTGAGGAGATCGACCGGGTCCTCGCCCACCACACGGGACAGCCGATAGAACGGGTGGCCCGCGACACCGATCGCGATTTCTACTTGAGCGCTGACGAGGCTCGTGAGTACGGCATCATCGACGAAGTGATCACCAACCGGGACCTGGCGGCGGTACCTCAAGCCGCCGGCGTCGCATAAGCCTGAAACCACGAGGGGGACGAGTGGCGAAGTTCGGGGACGGGGGCGATCTCGTCAAGTGCAGCTTCTGCGGAAAGTCGCAGAAGCAGGTGAATAAGCTGATTGCGGGCCCCGGGGTCTACATCTGCGACGAGTGCATCGACCTCTGCAACGACATCATCGAAGAGGAGCTCTCGGGTGACTCCGAGGTCCGCTTCGACGAGCTGCCCAAGCCGCGGGAGATCTACCAGTTCCTGAACGACTACGTGATCGGCCAGGACCGAGCCAAGAAGATCCTGTCGGTGGCCGTCTACAACCACTACAAGCGGGTCCAGGCGGGCAGCAACGAAGGCGACATCGAGCTCTCGAAGTCGAACATCCTGCTGCTCGGCCCGACCGGCTGCGGCAAGACGCTTCTGGCCCAGACCCTCGCCCGCATGCTGAACGTCCCCTTCGCCATCGCCGATGCCACCGCTCTCACCGAGGCGGGCTACGTCGGCGAGGACGTGGAGAACATCCTGCTCAAGCTGATCCAGGCCGCCGACTACGACGTCAAGAAGGCCGAGACGGGGATCATCTACATCGACGAGATCGACAAGATCGCCCGCAAGAGCGAGAACCCCTCCATCACCCGCGACGTCTCCGGTGAGGGGGTGCAGCAGGCCCTGCTCAAGATCCTGGAGGGGACGACGGCCTCGGTGCCGCCGCAGGGGGGCCGCAAGCACCCCCACCAGGAGTTCATCCAGATCGACACCACCAACATCTTGTTCATCTGCGGTGGGGCCTTTGCCGGCCTCGACAAGATCATCGAGGGTCGGGTGGGCCGCAAGGCCATCGGCTTCCGCACCACCGTCGACAAGGAGGAAAAGGACCTCTCCGAGGTCTTCGTCCACGTCGCCCCCGAGGACCTGCTCAAGTTCGGCCTCATCCCTGAGTTCGTGGGACGGCTGCCGGTCATCGGTGCCGTCTCGAACCTCGACCACGAGGCACTCATTCGCATCCTCGTCGAGCCCAAGAACGCGCTGGTGAAGCAGTACAAGCGCACCTTCGCCCTCGACAACGTCGAGCTCGAGTTCGCAGACGACGCCCTTCATGCCGTGGCCGACCAGGCCCTGTTGCGGGGAACGGGCGCTCGGGGGCTGCGGGCCATCCTCGAAGAGGTGCTTCTCGAGGTGATGTACGACCTGCCGAGCCGCACCGACATCGGCAAGTGCGTGATCGACCGGTCGGTCGTGCTCGAGCGGGTCAATCCCACCCTCGTGCCCCGGACCGAGCCGCCGGCCAAGAACGACCGGCCCCGGCGCGCCGCCTCCTAGCCCCAGGCCGAGCCGCGCTTTTGGGGTTGTCTACCCACCGCACAGGTGCGCGGACATCCCCAGAATGGCTTGGGGGATAGGCTCACCGCCATGCGTAAATTGGTCAAAGTGGCGCTCATGGCTGGCGCGGCCGGAGCCGCCGCCGGCGGCATGCAGGCCTTCCGTCGGGACGAGACGACCGAGGTCATCGCCCAGAAGGCTCTGAAGGGGGCCGGCGAGGCCGCTGCGGTGGGGGCGATCGTGGGTTACGTGCTCGACCGCAGAGAAAAGAAGCGCCAGGCCAAGGCCCGCGCCCGCTTTGGCGCCGCCCTCACCACCACTGGCCTGGTGGAGGCGGCCCGGGCGGCGCGCCCGGCCTTCGAGCACGCCTTCGACGTCGTGTCGCAGGCAGCGGAGACGGCCCGGCCCCGGGTCGAGCAGGCCGTCGACCTGGCCCGTCCCGTGGTCGGCCAAGCGGCCCGATCGGCTCGCGAGCTTGCTCTTGACGCTGCTGAAGCCGCCCGTCCGCGGGTGGAGCAGGCGGCAAGGGTGGCACGCGAGCGGGCGCTCGAGGCGGCAGAGTCGGCGCGCCCCCTCGTCGCCAGGGTGGCGTAGCCGGCCCGCCGGCCGCCCTCACCGCCGGAACCTGGCGACGCCGCCGCTACGTTGGCCGCCAAGATGCCGGGCCCGCAGAGAACCGTCACGGCGCCGCTGCGCGTCTGCCGCCCGCTCGGGTACGGCCAACTGGCCATGGCAGTGGCCGCCGATGCACTGGTCCGGCGGTCATGGGCGACAGGGAGGCCGGCGGAGCTCGTGGTGCCCGCCATTGGGGCCGACGGTGCAGCCGGTTACCAGTTCGAGCGCGAGCTCAACCGGGAGGGATACGACCGCGCCGCGCTCGGTGCCGAGGCCTACCAGGAGCGGGCTCGGGCGTTCGTTCGCCAGCGAATGGCGGCGGTGTCGGAGGTGCTGGCCGGTCTCGGCGTGACCGGTTCGCTGTCAGAGGTGTCAACGGCATCGCCGGAGGTGGTGCGGGCCAGCCGCACCGCGTTCGTGACCCTCTATGAGCAGGGACTGATCGAGCACAGCCAGCGGGTGGTACGCGGCTGCCCGCGGTGCCGCACCCCGCTCGACCGGCTGGACGTCGAGGCCGCGGAACTGGAGGCGGAGCGCCTGACGCTGTCGTTGGTTACGAGCGACGGGCACGAACTGCTGGTCGAAACCGAGGCGCCGGAGTTGCTTCCCGGGGCGGTAGCGGTGCTCGTCCCTGCCGGCCACCCTGGCGCCGGGTCTGAGGCACTGGTCCCCTTGGCCGCCCGTGACGTTCCCGTGCTCGAGAGCGCGGTGGAGACGCCGGTGCGCTTCGTCGCCGCCGCCCATGATGTCGACGCCCACGAACTGGTGCTCCAAGCCGGCCTCCCAATGGTGCCGGTGTTCGACAGCACCGGCCTCGTCACTGCGCCAGGGCCGCTCGAAGGCCTCGGCCGCTACGCCGCCAGGGCCGCGGCGCGCCAGCTTCTCGTGGCCGAGGGAGCCGTCGTGGCCGCTGAGCCCGGGCTCGAGCAGGTGGAGCGGTGCGGGTCCTGTAGCAGTGTGGTGGTGCCCCACCTGGGCTGGCACTGGTTCCTGCGGTCGGGGGAGATGGAGGTGGGAGCCGGCGACGCCGTGCGCGACGGCCTGGTGAGCTTCGTGCCCCCTGATGCCCGCGACGCGTTCCTCGCGCTGGCCGGGGTGCGGCGCGACTGGTGCCTGAGCTCTGCGGTGGCGGGAGGGGTGGCGGTACCGGCGGCCCGCTGCCTCGACTGTGGGGGCCTGGCAGTGGAGACAGAGCCGGCGCTGTCGTGCGGGGGTTGCATGGGGCCGCTGGAGGCGGAACGGGAGACGCTCGACTCCCGGTTCGTGGCTGCTGTGTGGGCGTTGGGTCTCGAGGGCTGGCCCGTGCGGCGCGGTGGCGACGGGGGCCAGGAGACCTCCGCGGTGGTGGCCGGCGAGGACCTTGCCGGCTGGGTGCTCCCAGCCTTGGCCCTCGGCTTGCGGCTCGCCGGGGCGAGCCCCTTTTGCCAGGTGACCGTCCACCCCTGGCCGTCGCCAGAGGATTGCGACATCGAGGCCTTCGTCGACGACACGATCGACCCGCGGGTTCGCCGGTTGGCCCTGGTCGAGGGCGGGGGCGACCTCGAGGCCGCCCGGTCCGCGGTTGCCGCCCTCGACCACCCGGAGCCCGCGGCCGGTGACGACGCGGACGCGGCTGCTGCCGCGGCTGGGGGCGTCGTCGCCCTCGGCGAGGGATCCCCGGCCCAGGCGGCCGGCCGTCTCGCGGCGGCGCTCAAAGCGGGCGTGCCCGCCGAGGCGGCCCAGCGTCTGCGGGCGCTGGCGCTGCCCATCCTCGGCGACTAGGGCTGTGGACTTCTCCGAGGCGCTGCGGTGGTTGGACGACCGGGTCAACCTCGAATCGACGGGTGCACGCGCTCCTGACGCCAGCCCCAGCGAGGGCCGCCTCGACCGTATGGTGCAGCTGGCAGGCCTTCTGGCCGACCCGCAGCACGCCTACCCGGTGCTCCACCTCACGGGGACCAACGGCAAGACCTCGACGGCGCGCATCCTCACACGCCTGCTCGAGGTGGCCGGACTCAGTGTCGGCACGTACACGAGCCCGCACCTCGAATCGGTAACCGAGCGGATCTCTTGGAACAGCGAGCCGATACAGGAAGACGCCATGGCGGCGGCGCTCACCGCGGTCGCCGCCGTGGTCCCCTTCATGGACGAGCCTCCCACCTACTTCGAGGCGGTCACCGCCGCCGCCTTCCGCTGGTTCGCTGAGGTCGCCGTGCATGCCGCGGTGGTGGAGGTGGGCGTGCTCGGACGATGGGACGCGACCAACGTCGCCGACGCTCAGGTAGCCGTGGTCACGAACGTCGGTGCCGACCACCTCGACTACGCCGGCACCCGGGAGGCGGTGGCCTGGGAGAAGGCCGGCATCATCAAGCCCTCCAGCATCCTGGTGCTGGGGGAGACCGACCCCGAGCTCGCCCACGTCTTTGCCGCGACGCCAGCCGAGGGCGTGTGGTTGCTAGGGCGGGACTTCGCCGTCGTGGAGAACCTGCTGGCCGTGGGCGGCCGGGCGGTAGGCATCCAAACCCCGGGCGCCAGCTATGAGGACCTGTACCTGGGGTTGCGGGGAGGCTTCCAAGCCGACAACGCGGCGCTGGCCCTGGCCGCCGCTGAAGCGTTCCTGGGCGGACCACTCGAGGAGGGGCTGGTGCGAGAGGCGTTCTTGACCGTGAGTTCTCCTGGCCGGATGGAGGTCATGAGCCACGAGCCCCTGTGTGTGCTCGACGGGGCCCACAACCCCCCAGCGGCCGCCGCCCTCGGCTTGGCTGTCGAAGAGGAGTTCGTGGAGCCGCGCAGGTGGACGGTCGTGATGGGCGTGCTCCGCCCCCACGACCCCCAGGAGCTACTTGCCGCACTCGACCTCGAGGGGACCAGAGTCATTGCCTGCCGTCCCGATTCCCCGCGCGCGGTACCGGCAGCCGAGGTCGCCGGCGCTGCCCGCCGGCTGGGCCTGGAGGCCGAGGTAGGGGGCTCGCCGGCCGAAGCCGTCAGCCGCGCCCTTGCCCTCAGTACCGCCGAAGATGCCGTCCTGGTGACCGGCTCGCTCTACACGGTGGGGGAGGCCCGGCGGGCGCTGCGTCGCGGTGTGGGTTGAACCCACTACCCTGTGCGAACTCATGGACCGCACCTTCGTCATCTGCAAGCCCGACGCTGTCGCACGCGGCCTCGCCGGGGAAATCCTGGCGCGGCTGGAGCGCAAGGGGCTCAAGCTGGTGGCGGCCGAGCTGCGGACGATCGACCGGGAGACCGCCGGACGCCATTACGACGAGCACCGGGACAAGCCCTTCTTCGGAGAGCTCGTCGACTTCATCACCGGCGGTCCTGCCCTGTTGATGGTGCTGGAGGGACCGGGCGACACCTGGCGGGTGGTGCGAACGATGATGGGGACGACCGACCCCAAAGAGGCCGCCCCTGGCACCATCCGGGGTGACTTCGGGGTTCTCCTGACGCAGAACCTGGTGCACGGCTCCGACGGCGCGGAGTCGGCCGAGCGGGAGATCGGGATCTTTTTCCCGCATCTCGCCGGTTCCCCGGCCTGAACCGTCGCGGACATTCTGCTGTGACGGCTGGCGATCCTGGCCGGGCTCTCCTAGCCTGGGACCGACCTCCGACTTCGTCGAGGAGGGCTGCCCGCGTGTCCGACAACTTCTTCTCCGGCCTGATGGGGCGGGACATGGCCATCGACCTCGGGACGGCCAACACCCTTGTCTA
>JAHWJQ010000132.1 GCA_019348305.1 Actinomycetota bacterium | reverse complement strand
CGCTGACCCTTCGCCCCTCTACCTACTCGGCCTTTGACCCTCACCACCCAAGCCGGCGGATCCCGTTCACGAGCCGGTTCGCGCTGCGGTACGGCACCGGCCGCCAAAGCGACGAGGCCGCCCGGCTCCCCGAGATCCGAGCGGCCTTCAACAGCCCGTTCTGGCCCTGGGTACTCGCCACCACGAGCGTCGGGCAGGAGGGCATCGACTTCCACTGGTGGTGCAGCTCGATCGTCCACTGGAACATCCCCCCCAACCCGGTCGACTTCGAGCAGCGGGAGGGGCGGGTGAACCGCTACGAGGGCCTGGCCATCCGCCGCAACCTCGGCCACCGTCATCGCGCGGGCGCACTTGCCGCCGGCGGCCCCGACCCGTGGTTCGAGCAGCAGCTCGACCCGGCCTCGGTCCCGGACGCCGCCGCCGAGCCCCGCATGCAGGATTTCGCGGTGGTCGACGCGCTCGGCCCGGAGCCGGTGCACCTGGTCGGCCACAGCTTCGGCGGGCTGGTCGCGCGCGCCGCGGTGCTGGCACGCCCGGCGGCGTTCCGCTCCCTGGTGCTCATGTGCAGCGGGCCGGCGGCGCTCAGCATCACCGAGTCTCCGATGGCCGTCACCCGCACGGTGCCCGGTGCCGGCCCTGCGGGCAACACGGGTGCCGGTCGTGGTTCGATGGCGGCCACCACCTGGCTGGGCGGGCCGGGCGGGGGAGTGGCGGCGGCGGCGGGGGCGGCCTCGGGTGCAGGGGCGGCCGGCGCGGTCGTCGTGACCTCGGGTGCAGGGGGCGGCGCCGGCGTCGAGCGCTGTGAGGCGAGAACCTGCTGGCCTTCCCTCAGGCTGTCGGCGATCGGGTCCGCGCTGGGCAGGCTGAACAGGAGCACCGCCGTGGCGGTGGTGGCCACGGCGGCATTGGTCCAGCCGGCGGCGGTGAGGACGGGGCCCCGAGCGGCCACGGGCGAGGCGAGGCGGCGCCGGAGGAAGGGCCGTTCCACCAGCTCATAGGACAGGTGCCCGATCACGAGGGCAGCGGTGAGGGCGACGCCGACCGCCACCACCGGGGGCCAGGCCACGTCGACCCCCGGGCGCAGGAGGACCAGCAACGGCCAGTGCCAGAGGTAGATGCTGTAGGAGCGTCTTCCCAGCCACGACGGGACGGCGCCGGCCAACACGCCGGCGCAGCGGCCGGGCTGGAGGGCGCCGGCTATGGCCAGGGCGGTGGCGAGCCGGCAGACCAGGAAGCCGCCCAAAAAGACCGGCCCCGAGCCCTCGCCGGCCACCATGAACAACCCGCCCAGCGCCACCAGCCCCAGGCTCCCCGCCCACCCCAGCCAACGCGGCGGCTCCCGCCGGCCCTCACCGGGCAGCAGTACCACGGCCAGGAGCACCCCGGCCAGCAGGGCCCCGAGCCGGGCGTCGGTGCCGTAGTAGGCCCGGGAGGGGTCGTCGCTGCGGTACAGCACGGCCATGACCAGCGTCGACAGCCCGATCCCGGCGCAGAGGGCGGCGACGGAACGCCTCCGGCTCCACCGCAGCAGCCCGGCCACGAGCAGGGGGATGGCGGCGTAGAACTGGATCTCCACGGCCAGCGACCACAGGTGGCGGACCAGTGGGGGCCGGCCCAGCTGCCGGAAGTAGGAGGAGCCGTCGCTGATCAGGTGCCAGTTGGTGAGCCCTAGCGCCGACCAGAGGACGTCGGCGCGTAGGCGGTAGGCGTCGGAGCGGACCGCCACCGCGCCCAGCACCACCACGGCCATGAGGAACACCCCCAGGGCCGGCGCCAGCCGGCGCACGCGCTGGCGCAGGTAGCGGCCCCACTCGATCTCGCCGTGGCGGCGGTGCTGGTCGACCAGGCGCGACGTGAGCAGGTAGCCCGACAGCACGAAGAACACCTCGACCCCGAGGTAGCCGCCCCGCGCCAGCGACGGCGCGCCGTGATAGGCGAGGACGCCGGCGATGGCGAGACCGCGCAGCCCGTCCAAAGCATCGACTCGGGGCCGCGCCCGGACTGGTGGCGTGAGGGCTGTTCGCGCGGGCTCAGCCTACCCGGCGGTGACCCTCGCTCCGACGGCGCCATCGTGTTCACCGCGCCGTTGTCGGCCCGCGGGAGCGATCCTCTACAAAAGCCCCGGCGGCTTGCCGATACACCACCGTGGGCAACCCGAAGAGCACGCGGCTCGCCAAGAGGGCGCGCGGTCCCCGGCTGGGCGAGATGCTGATCGCGAGGGGCGTCGTCACCGACGCCCAGCTCGAAGAAGCGCTCCAGGAGCAGCTCACCACCGCCGAGCGTCTGGGCACCATCCTGGTCAACCGCGGCTACGTCAAAGAGGTCGAGCTCATCCGTATCCTGGCCGAGCACTTCGGACTGGAGTTCGTGGACCTCGACGAGCACACTCCCGACCCCTCGGCCGTGCGGTTGGTCAAGGAGTCCTTCGCGCGGTACCACCAGCTGCTGCCCTTCGCTCGCCAGGACGGCCAGCTCTACGTGGCCATGGTCAACCCCACCAACGTCTTCTCGCTGGACGACGTGCGCAGCGTGACCGGAGAGCCGATCCGCGTCTTCATGGCGGAACCGAACCAGCTCCTGCGGGCCATCGACCGCATGTGGGGCGGCTCGGAGACCGACGAGGCGATCCTGCGGATCGAACAGGATGCGGCCGAAGAAGAGCTGGCGGATGCAAAGACCGCGGTTGCCGCCGCGGAGGACGGCCCCGTCATCCAGTTCGTGAACCAGCTCATCACGAGGGCCGTCACCGAGCGGGCCTCGGACATCCACCTCGACCCGACCGAGCGGGAGATGCGGGTGCGCTTCCGCATCGATGGCGTGCTCCACGAGGTGATGAACGTGCCCCGCTCGGCCCGAGCGAGCGTGGTCAGCCGGCTCAAGATCATGGCCGAGATCGACATCGCCGAGCGCCGGGTGCCCCAGGATGGCCGGATCGCCCTCACGATCAACCACCGGCCCGTGTCGTTGCGGTTGGTCACCCTTCCCACCCCCTACGGCGAGGCCGTCGTCATCCGGGTGCTGGAGGAGTCAGGGAACGTGCTGAACCTCACCGAGCTGGGGATGTCGACCGCCGCTCTGAAGGTCTTCGAGGCGTCGTTCCGTCGCCCCTGGGGGGCCATCATCGTCACCGGGCCGACTGGCTCGGGCAAGTCGACCACCATGTACGCGACGTTGGCCGAGCTCAACGACCCGAGCCGGAACATCATCACCGTCGAGGACCCCATCGAGTACCGGCTCGGCGGGGTCAAGCAGATGCAGGTCAACCGCAAAGCCGGCCTGAGCTTCCCTTCGGCGCTGCGCTCGATCCTGCGGGCCGACCCCGACGTGGTGATGGTGGGCGAGATGCGCGACGCCGAAACGGCCCAGATCGCCTGCGAGGCCGCTCTCACGGGGCACCTGGTGATCACCTCGTTGCACACCAACGACGCCGCATCGACGCCGATCCGCCTGCTCGACATGGGGATCGAGCCGTTCATGGTGACCTCGGCGCTCAACTGCATCGTCGCCCAACGGCTGGCGCGGCGGCTGTGCGAGCGGTGCAAGGCACCTTACGATCCCACGGCGGACGAGGCCATGGTGGCGGTGCTGCCGGAGTGGGTTCTCGAGGACAGGGGCCACACCTTCTTCAAGCCCGTGGGCTGCGTCGGCTGCAGCCGAACCGGCTACCGGGGGCGGCTGGCCATCCACGAGGTGCTCGAGATCTCCCCCGAGATCGACCACCTCATCGTGTCGAGCGCGTTACCGCGCGACATCCAGGAACTCGCCACCGAGCAGGGGATGATCACGATGCGCGAAGACGGCTTGCGTAAAGCCGCCTCGGGCGAGACCAGCCTGGAGGAGATCCTGCGGGCGGTCTGCTGAGCAGGCCAACATGGTGGGGTGACTCAGCACGAGCCGCCCGAGGAGGACCCACTCGCCTTCGGCGACGGACTGTCGCCGTCTCCTGCCCGGATGACACGCCAGCGCCGGTGGCCGGTGCCCGAGCCGGCAGGTGACGTGACCGGCGGGGAAGGAAGCGAGCCGTCCTCGTCGCTCGAGGCGGAGAGGGAGCGGATACTCCAAGACGCCCACCGCCGCCGCGACGAGGTAGCCCGGGTCGAGCGTGAGACGGGCTCGGAGCTGGTGCGCCAACGGCTGGAGGCCGAGCGCGACCGCAGGCGCCTGCACGAGGAGGCCCGGTCGGAGGCGGCCGAGATCCGCCGGCAGGCGGCCGAGGCAGCCCAGCGGCTCCGTGCTGATGCCGCTTCCATGGCTGCCCGTGTTCGAGCACAAGCAGAGGCGGACGCCAAGGAGCTGCAGCGTCGGGCCGAGATCGCCTCCTCGCTGACTGCTGAGCGAGTCCTGGCCGAGAGCCGTAGCCGGGCCGAGGCGGAGCGGGCGCAGCTGGTGGCCGACGGCGAGGCCAGGGCCGGCGAGGTGGTGCGCACGGGCCAGGAAGAGATGGCCCGGCTGCGGGCGCAGTTCCGGGTGGAGGTGAAGCGAACGCGCTCCGAACTCGAAAGCGAGCGGGCGGCGGCGGCCGCCGAAGCAGAGGCACGGGCGGCCGCTCTGCAACAGCAACAAGCAGCTGCCCTCGCTGCCCTCGAGGCGCGCCGCCAGGATGAAGAGCGAAGGCTGGGCCAGCTGCGCTCGGCGCTGGAAGAGGAGCGACGGGCGGCGCGGGCGGAACTGGATGCGGCACGCGCCGCCCTCGTGGCCGAGGCGGAAGCGGAGATCGAAGAGTGGCTGGACGAGGCCGATCAGGAACGTCGGAGCATCGTCGCCCGGGCGGCGGGAGAGGCAGAGGCGGAGGCGGCCCGGGTGATCGCCGGGACGGCGGCGCGGGCGGCAGCGGAGGTCGAGCGGGTGCGGGCCGAGGGGCGGGCGGCCATCGCCGCCGATCGTGCTCGGGCCGAACAACAGCTCGCCGCTCTGCGCGCTGAAGCGGCGGCCGAGACCTCCGGCATCCTCGCCAAGGCGACGGCCGAGGCTGATCGTCTGAGGGCCGAGGCCGAGGCCGAGGCCGGCCAGCTCCGGGCGGTAGCCGAGACCGAGGCGGCCGAGTTGGTGCGGCGGGCCGAGGTCGAAGTCGCGGAGCGGGTGCGGTCAGCAGAGCTGGACGCCGCCGAGCAGCGGCGTGCTATCGACGCTGCTGGTCGCGAGCTGCTACAGCGGGCAGAAGCGCAGGCCCACGAGCTGCACAGCACCGCCCGCAAGGTGCTTGCCGAAGCGGTGGACGAGGGCGAGCGCCAGCGGGCGCGGCTCGTCGCCGAAGGCCGGGCCGAGGTGGACCGGCGCCAGGCTGAGGCGGATCACCGCATTGCGGCCGAGACGGGCGTCATCCTCAACGCCGCCCGGGAGCGAGCCGAGGGCGTGTTGCGGGCGGCCGACGAGCAGGCCGACGAGCTTCGGCGGGTCGCTGAAGCGCAAGCGGCACAGCGCAGGGCCGAGGTCGAGAGCGCGGCGGCGGCCACCGCCCACCGGGCCGATGAGGACGCGAAGGCGGTGCGGGCAGAGGCGGCCAGCCTGCTTGCTCGGCGCGTGGACGAGGCCGCCGCGGCCGCTGCCCAGATCACCGCGCGGGCCGAGGCGGAGGCGGCCCAGCACCGCCAGCGGGTGCTCGAGGAGTTCGGCCCCGCCCGTCGGGAGCTGGCCGAGGCCCGCCAGCACCTCGCTGAACTGTTCGAGGCCTCCGCCGGAGTGCTTCCCGTCCTCGACCGGGCGCAGCGGTCTCTCCACGACGCCGACCCACCGCCAGCCCCCGGGCCCGAGCGGCCCCCAGAGCGGAGTGCCGGGCCCGAGCGGCCCCCAGAGCGGAGTGCCGGGCCCGAGCGGCCCCCAGAGCGGAGTGCCGGGCCCGAGCGGCCCCCAGAGCGGAGTGCCGGGCCCGAGCGGCCCCCACAGCGGAGTGCCGGGCCCGAGCGGCCCCCACAGCGGAGTGCCGGGCCCGCGCCGGCCCCTCAGCGCCCTACCGCCCCAGAGCCCCCCCCACAGCGGAGTGCCGGGCCCGAGCCGGCCCCTCAGCGGGCTGAGCCCGCGGCGCCAGCGGCGCCGCCCGAGCGGACGCCGCTCATCGGGTCGCGCCAGCGCGCCCGGCCGCCGGCGCCGGCCGTGGCGCCGCCGCCGCCGCCGGTTCCCCCGGGAGCAGGCCTGGCGG
>JAHWJQ010000131.1 GCA_019348305.1 Actinomycetota bacterium | reverse complement strand
AGGGCATCAACGCCAAGATCCGCCTGATCAATCGCCGCGGCTACGGCCATCACTCGGCGCCAGCTCTGGCCTCAATGATTTACCTCTGCATGGGCGGCATCACCGTCTCGCTGCCCACACAAAGGTGAGGAGTCGCACACACGTTCGCCGCACAAGCCGACGACGAGGAGGTCAAGTTTGCGGTTCCGCCGCCGACCTTTCTGACATGGCCCGTCCTCACAGGGACCGTACCCGCCGCCGGCGGTACGAGCGCGGCCGCCCCTCCGGCGGCCGGTGGCTCCGATGATCACCTGGGTGGTCACGGAGGTGACGTTGGCCTTCGTGGTGTTCTGCGCGGACTCCGTCGGCGGCGACCGCCGCCCGCCCGTCGAGCGCCTCACCCGGGCCGTGCTGTGGATGGTCACCCTCACCAGGTGGTTCACGCACCGCAACGTCGTGAAGCTGGCGAGGTTCGGGGCCGTGGTGTGGTTCTTGGTGACCACCGGGTGGCTCCTGACCCTCGAGTACGACCGGATGCCGATGCCGGTGTTCCTCGTCCTCGCCCAGGCGACGATGGGCTTCATCGTCTACTGCGTGGACGCCCTCTCAGGGGACCTGGAGAACAAGCCGGGCCGGCGCTTCCTGCGCGCCGTGTTCTGGCCCTTTCCCCTTGCCCGCCACCTCCGCGACGACGACAGCATCGCCCTCATCCACGCCAGCCTCACCGTCTGGGTCCTGCTCACCACCGGATGGCTGCTCGGCCTGCTCTTCGATCGCGTCGCCACGCCGCTGGGAGCCCTGGGGTGAGCTTCCTCGGCGCGTTCCGTGAGCGGCGGCCCTTCCCGGGGCAGGACCCGTGGGTCGTGGTCCACGAGGGATCGCTGCTGCTCGTGCAGTCGGCCGCGAACAGCCGCCGGATCGTCGTCAAGCGCTTCCGGGACCTGGCCCGGATGGACCGCAACGTGGAGACGGTGATCTGGGCCCCGAGCGGGCGCAGCGACCACGGCAGCCGGCTGTGGGCGCCGGAGCTGCACCACATCGAGGGCAGGTGGTACCTCTACTACTCCGCCGGCGACGGGCGCACCGCCAACCACCGTACCTACGCCGCGGTGGCCGACCACCCGCTCGGCCCTTACCGGCCGCTCGGGCGGGTGTTCGACCCGAGCCACGACGTGTGGGCCATCGACCTCACGGTCTTCAGCCACGAGGGCCGGCTGTACGCGCTGTGGTCGGGCTGGGAGGGGCCCGAGGACGGCTTCCCCCAGAACCTCTACCTCGCCCCCATGGCCAACCCCTGGACGATCAGCGGCGAGCGGCGGTGCCTGTCTCGGCCCCAGCATGGCTGGGAGATGAGCGTCGCTCCCGTGAACGAAGGGCCCGAGGTGGTCCGCCACCCCGCCTCGGGCCGGCTCTTCGTCCTGTACGCGGCGGACGCCAGCTGGACCCAGGCGTACAAGATGGGACTGTTGGAATGGACCGGGGGCGACGTGGCCGACCCGTCGTCGTGGCAGAAGCTTGCCCGCCCATGGTTCACGGGCGGGGGCCACGGCTCCGTGGTCGACACCCCGGCCGGAACCCACCTGGTCTACCACCGCAAGCTCAGTGGCGATCCGGGCTGGGCCGACCGCGAGATCCTCTCGGCACCTCTCGCCTGGGACGCCCAGGGCTACCCCGTCCTCGGCCAGGGCGAGTCGCCCGAACGCGTCTGTGCCGTCGTCAGCGGCGGAAGCGCTCCCGGGCTCCTTACCCGGGGAGCACACGGGGGCCTCGCGCCGACGGGCGCCTGACCACGGTCATCCGGGTCGGCCAGGCCTGCGTTCCCACAGCGAGGAGTACCGCAGGATGCAGAACAAGGCCCGCACGCCGTCCTTCCAGCCGATCTTCTTCCCCTCGGCGTAGGTGCGCCCGGAATAGGAGATCCCGACCTCGTAGATGCGCCAGCCGCCGCGGGCCACCTTGGCCGTTATCTCGGGCTCGAACCCGAAGCGGTCCTCCTCCAAGGTGATGGTGTCGAGGACCTCCTTGCGGAAGACCTTGTAGCAGGTCTCCATGTCGGTGAGGTTGAGGTTGGTGAAGACGTTGGAGATCGTGGTCAGGGCCCGGTTGCCGACCGAGTGCCAGAAGTAGAGCACCCGATGCGCACTCCCGGAGAGGAAGCGGGATCCGTAGACGACGTCGGCCCGCCCGTCGAGAAGGGGCTTGAGCAGGATGCCGTACTCGGCGGGGTCGTACTCGAGATCTGCGTCCTGCACGATCACGTACGGCCCCTGGGCGCAGGAGAAGCCCCGGCGCAGGGCGGCACCCTTGCCCATGTTCGACGGCTGCTGGAGAACCTTGACGCGGGGGTCGTCCAGGCTGGTTGCCTGTTCGACGGTGGCGTCGGTGGAGCCGTCGTCGACGATGATCAGCTCGCTCGTGTAGGGAGACGCCAGCACCTGCTCCGCCACGGTCTTCAGGGTGGATTCCTCGTTGTAGGACGGCATCACCACCGACAGGCAGCGTTGCGTCCCATCGGATTCCATCTCAGCTCGACTGTCCGGCACGGCTCACGTCATAGACCAGAGTGCCCCCGTGGGAGGAGATCAACCGAGCCCCCGGCCACGCCGCCAGCCGTTCCGGCGCGTCGGCCCAGCGGGTCCCGGGCAGCATCGAGGACTCGATGACGACCCGGTCGACCCCGTGGGCTCTCAGCAGCACGAAGGCGTTGTCGGTAGGGAAGTCCTGGACCCCTCGCACGATCTGTTCGTAGGGGGCGGGGACGAAGGCGCCGTACCCGTTGACCAGTGGCTGGAAGTTGGCGGTGGAGAGGTACATGTGGATCGCCTCCCGGGGGACGGTGGGGAAGAGGATGCCACCCTGGGCGTCGAGCTCCATCGTCGGGAGGGCGAGCACGGCATGGCGGCCATGGGCCAGTTCTCGGTGCGCGGCGGTGGGACTCGGCACAGCCACCGTCGCGGTGGCGCCGGGAAAGCTCTCCAGCACCACCAGCGCGGCGAGCGTCACCGCCGCCGCTCTCGCCGCGGTCGGCCGCAGCGCGGCCAGCGCCACTGCCACCAGACCGGCACCACCCAGGATGGTCAGGCTGGCGAAGCGCGCCGGCACCCTGGTGAGGCGACCGGGCACCGCTTGTTCGAGGAACGCGAACGGCAGGGCCATGCCGTGGTCCGACGCGCCCCAGCGGGGGCCGAGGCTGAGGACGAACCCGGTGGCTGCCACCAACAAGAACAACGACGCCGGCCGGCCGAGCCCGCTGCCCCTGCCGCGAAGGATCAGGAGGGCCACCGCCGCCACCATGGCTGCGGAGGCGACGGCGCCGGCGAACAGCTGCTTTTCCGGAGCTCCTGAAGCCCCGAACCGCTCCGCCAGCCGCCGGTAGCCGGCGCCCGCCACCGCACCACCCCTGGGTGGGTCGAGGTAGGACCCGGGCGTCGCCGAGTTCTCGATGAGCTCGGAGCTGGGGTGCTGGAAGCCGGGGTTGAGCTCGCGGGCGTGGGCGTAGGGCAGCAGCACCGGCAGCGTCAGCGCCATGGCGACCATCACGCCGGCGCCGGCGTGCACCAGCGGGCGCAGCGCCCGGCCCCGATGCACGGCGATGACCCAGACGGCCCAGACGGCCAGCGCGACCAGGGTGAGGATCCCCGCCGTCAACGACGACCACAGCTGCGCGGCCAGCACCAACCCGAGGAGCCCTGCCCTCGCCCACGTGGGCCGGCGGGTGAGGCGCAGCGCCATCAGGAGCACCAGCGGAAGGAGGTGCGTGGCCACCACGTGGACGTGGGTGATGGCGCCGACCCGATAGGGGGCAGCGACGTAGATGATGCCGGCGACCACGGCTGCCGGGCGGCTGGCGGTCGCTTCCCTCACGAGCGCGTACACGGCCCAGCCGCTGGCGCCCAGGGCCAAGATGGTGGCCAGGTTCATCACCAGCACCGCGTTGCCGCTCAGCCAGAACACCGGCGCCAGGGGCACGGAGAGGCCGAGCATGTTCTCGGCGAAGGCGAGCGAGAACCGCGACGGGAAGAAGAAGTTGGCGTGGAACAGGGCGCGCGGCTGGGCGACGACGCCGTGCGCGCCCCAGCCGAATATCCACGCGTTGGCCATGGGGTCGCCGAGGTCGTGCGCCACCTTGGTAGCGGGGTCGGCGGCCAGCGGCCAGGTGACGTAGACGGCCAGCAGGACGAACCCCAGGAACAGCCCGACCTCGGCGCCCAACCCCCAGCCGCGACCAGGAGCCGCGGCGCGCTCGCCGGCGATCGGACCGTGCTCCTTCCTGATCAAGTTCGTCGAAGTCCCAATGACGTCCTCGCTGGCGGCTGAAGGCTCCCCGGAAGAGGGCCGCCGTATAATGCCCCGCCCGTGCGTGAACCGACCGGGCCCCGCCATAGGCGGTCAAGAAAAGGCCGGGGGGTAGCATCCACCTCCCGTGGACCCGGCCCCCCAGGTGGACGTGGAAGCACTCGTCGACGAACTGCGGGCCCGGGTGCAGGAGCGGCGCCGGCAGGGGCAGTACCCGGCCAGGCTCGAAGAGGACCTCGACGCCCACTTCCAGCGGATCGTGGCCCACCGCCCCCGCACCTATGACCTCGACCGGCTCCGCAGGCTGATCGACGGGTTGGAGGAGCGTATTGCCTTCGACCCGAACCAGATCCCCATCGCATCGAAGGTGCCGGGGGGAACGGCGCTCCACCGCTTCGTGGCCAAGGCGGTCCGACGGCAGGTGCAGGGCGTCCTCGAGCAGGTGTCGGCCTACACCCGCTCGCTCCAGGAGGTGCTCCAGGAGGTCATGCAGGTACTGGAGGCACCAGACGCCCACGAGCACCCCCAGCTCACGGGCAGGGTGGACACCGTCGTCGAGCGGCTCGGGCAGTACGAGCGAGGCCCGGCCGACTCCGACATGTTGCACCTCCACGTGCTCCACCGGCTGCACGAGCTCGAGCAGGCCGAGGCCCGTCGGAGCTTCCGCCCCTGGTTCGCCAGCCAGCGGCTGGCCCACGCCGTGGGCGATGCCCCTGAGCACCGCCAGGCCCGGCACCGAGAGCTGGCCGAGCAGTTCGACGGCTTCGAGCCCGTGGTCGATCTCGGGTGCAGGACGGGGGAGTTCGTGCGCCTGTTGCAGGAGCGGGGGATCGAGGCGGCGGGGGTGGAGCCCGACCCGGAGCTGGCGGCGGCCGCCCAGCGGCTGGGGCTCGCCGTGCGACAGGCCCACCCCGCCGCCGGCCTCGCTGCTGCCGCCGATGCCTCCCTGGGGGGAGCGGCGCTGCTGCAGGTACTCGAGCACGTGGGCCCCCAGGAGGTGGTGGAGCTCGTCGCCCTCGCTGCGCGAAAGGTACGGCCCGGGGGCAAGGTGGTGGTGGAGACCGTGAACCCACAGTCGCTCTACGTCTTCGCCCACGGCTTCTACCTCGACCCCACGCACACGGCACCGGTGCATCCCGCCTATCTGCGGTTCCTGTTCGAAGAGGCCGGCTACCGCTCGGTGGAGATCCACTGGCGGTCGCCTGTCCCCGATGGCGACGCGCTGGTCGAAAAGCCCGAAGGGACTGACGACGCGGCGGCGTGGAACGAGCAGGTGAGCCGGCTCAACCGACTCCTGTTCGCGCCCCAGGACTACGCGCTGGTCGCCATCCGCTGATGCGCTTCGACCAGCTGGTCGTGACGGCGGCCCCTGGTGACGCCATCACGACCGCCGCTCAAGAGATCAGGCGCGTGCTGCGTGAGGCCGGTCCTTCCGAAATCTACGCCCACAACATCCACCCCGATCTGGCCGGCGAGGTGCTGCCGCTGGAGCGCTATGCCGAGTCGCCGCGAACGGGCCAGGACACCCTCGTCTTCCACGCCTCGATCGGCGAGCCCGCGGTGCACGCCTTCGTGATGCAGCGCCCGGAGCGGCTCGTGCTCGTGTACCACAACATCTCCCCGGCCGAGGCCTTCGTTCCCTTCGACGCGCGCTTTGCCCACCTGCTCGAGGAGGGCCGCCGCGAGCTGGCCGAGCTGCGCGACCGCGCCAGCCTGGCCCTGGCGGTGTCGGAGTACAACGCCGGCGAGCTCGTGGCCCTCGGCTTCTCCGAGGTCCGCGTGGCCCCGTTGATCGTGGACGTCGGGCGCCTGAAAGGGATCGCTCCCGATGCCGAGACCAGCGCCAGGCTGGCCGAGGAGTGGGACGGCCCCACGCTGCTGTTCGTGGGCCAGCTCCTTCCCCACAAGCGCCCCGACCTCCTCAGATCGG
>JAHWJQ010000130.1 GCA_019348305.1 Actinomycetota bacterium | reverse complement strand
GGTCGTCGTCGAGGGGGCCGAACACCTCGTCGAGGACGAGCAGCCCGACTGCACCACCGGATTGGAACCGCAGGTGCTCGCTTATGGCCACCCGCAGCGCCAGGTTGGCCAGGTCGGTCTCGGAGCCCGAGAAGCGCTCCATCCCGAAGGCTCGGCCCTGGTCGACGATCTGGATCTCATAGGTCTCGGGGTCGACCTTCAACAGGTCGTACTCGTGGTCGGTGAGCTCGCCGAACAGGTCGGCGGCCTGGGCTGAAAGCCGAGGCCCCACGGTGGCCACCACCGAGGTCCGGAAGGCATTGAGGAGCTCGGCCAGCCGCCCGAGGTGGCGGGCGTCTTCGGTTCGGGCGGCCAGTGCCTGGTGCTGGCGCTCGGCGTCGGCCAGGCGCTGCGCCTCGGCCTCGGCCGTCACCCGCGCCCGCTCAGCGGCCAGCCTGGCCTCCTCGGCGGCCCGGGCGGCCACCTCGCTGCGCCGCCGGGCCTCGTCGCGGGCCACCCTGGCCGCCTCGAGGGCGCCGGCGTCAAAGCCGAGGGCGGCCACCTTCTCGAGCAGCGTCGCTCGGCGGCTGGCGGCGACGGCCAGGCGCTCGCGCTCGTCGACCAACCGGGCCTCTGCCACCGGCTTGCGCTCGAGTAGCCCGACAAGGCGGTGGAACGTGCTGGCCGCATCTCGCTTTTCGGCCAGCGCCCGGGTCAGCCGGTCGACCTCGCCCTCGGCGGCGTCCCTGCCCAGGCGGGCCACCGCCGCCTCTCGGGCCTGGACGGCGGCCACCCGCCGCTCTCGCAGCCGCTCGGCTGCCTCCCAGGCCTCCCTTGCCGTTCGGCAGGCCCCCAGCTGGTGTTTCAGCTGGGCTGCCGCCTGCTGGGCGTCGACGACGAGGCGATCCCGTTGCTGGACGAGATCGTCCAAGCGCCGTTGCGCCTCGTCCACCTCGACCTGCCGGTGGGACTGCACCTGGGCGAAGGCCTGGCCCAGCTCCTGGCCGCAGACCGGGCAGTCCTGGTCGGCCGACAGTTCCGAAGAGCGAGCGAGCTGCACCCGGGCCCGTTCGAGCGCCGCCTCGGCCGCCCGAAGTTCACCTGTGACGGTGTCGAGGCAGCCCCGAAGCTGGTCGGCCGCTGCCCGGGCCGCTTCCACGGCCTCCTCGTCGGGCGCCTCGACGGCCGGCGGCTCGGGCAGGCGGTCGAGCGCCACCGTGGCCTCGACCACCGCCCGCACCAGCCGCAGCTGCTCGTCGAGATCGTCGGCGCCTTCGGCTGCCTGGCGAACCTCGTCGAGCGTTGACTCCGCCGCAGCCAGCCGGGCGAGCTCGGCCTCGAGCAGGGCGACCCGCTCGTTGCCCTGATCGATCTCGGCCCGCACCCCCTTGCCCTCGGCGACCAGTGCATCGTGTTCGTGGCGCAGCTCCTCCAAGCCGGCGGCCTTGGCCTCGGCGTCGGCGCGCGCTTTCTCAGCGGTCACTGCCGCGGTCGCTTCCGAGGCAGCCTCGGCCCCCAGCCGCTCGGCCGTGGCTGCCGCCAGCTCTGCCGCTGGGCGCAGCTCGTCGAGGTCGGGGAGCAGCACCCGCACCCGGTCGACGTCGTCGCGGGCGGCGCGAGCATCGCGCCGGGCGGCATCGCGGGCCACGTCGAGGGGGGTGATGCCCAACAGGCGCAGCACCAGCTCGCGACGCTCGGCCGGCTTCTGGCGGCTGAACGAAGCGAGCTGCTTCTGCTCGGCGAAGACCGATGCCCGGAACGCAGCGTCGTCCATCCCCAGGACCGAATGGACGTACTGCTTGACGTCGCGTACCCCGCTCGCCACCTGGAGCCCGTCCGCCTCGGCCGAGGCCCGGACGGTGGAGTTGATGCCCGTGATGGTGCGGCGCACCGTGTAGAGGTGGCCCTCGTGTTCGAACTCGACCTCGGTCACGCAGTCGGCGTTGATCCCGGTGGTGCGCACGTCTTCGACCCGGGTTCGGGTGCGCCCCCACAACGTCCACAAGAGGCTCTCGAGCAGGCTGCTCTTGCCGCTGCCGTTGACGCCGTAGACGCCCACCAGGCCGGCGGGAACCGGAAGGTCGAGCTCGTCTTCATAGACGCGGTAGTTGCGCAGGTAGAGCCGGGTGATCCGCACGGTTAGTCCGCCACCTCCACCGCCCGGGCCAGGTACTCCCTGCCGAGGTCGCGGATGCGGGTGCGGTCGAAGCCGGTGAGGTCCTGGTCGGCCACATACCGTTCCCAGCGCGCCGGCATCGAGTCGAGCTCAGGCAGCTCCACCTTCATCTCGATGCCCGCGAACTGCGGTTCGATCTTGAAGTGCAGGGCGGCCCGCGCCGCGTCTCGGACCGCTTCGATGTCGAGAAGCCGGTAGGCCTCGGGATCGACCCCTTCTAGGTAGAGGCGGGCCACCGCCCCGCTGGGCACGGAGGCGGCCCGCTCGAGCACCCGCTCCTGGATCTCGCCCGGAGAGAGCCCCAGCGCCTCCACCGTCTCCAGGGTCACCAGCGGTCGCTGTCCCGACACGGGTAGGTGGCGGCAGGCGCCGGTGTCGGTGTCGAGCAGCAGGATCCCCTTGGCCTTGTCGGGGTCGTCGGCGAAGGTGAAGGTGTCGGTGGAGCCGGCGTACCAGACGCCGTCGCGGACCTTGGTGTGGAAGTGGTAGTGGCCGAGCAGAACGAAGTCGGACTGCAGCAGGCCGGCGTCGACCTCGATCTCGTTGATGTCGGCATAGCGCGGCTCTACCTGGGTGATGCGGGGATGGGTGAGCAGCAGGTTCGAGCGATCGAGGCTGCGGGAAGCGGCCGCCTCGGCCAGCCCGTCCAGGGTCGCCTCGACCGACAGCATCTGGGGTACTGCGTGCACCACCAGCCCGGGCAGCTCGAAGCGCTCGTAGGCCAGCCGGTGGGCGAAGTGGAACTCGCCGAAGGTGTCGGCCAGCGCCGAATAGGGGCTGCCGGTGCCAGGGAGGCGGGGGGTGTCGTGGTTGCCGCTGATGACGACGCACTGCGCCCCGTGGTCGCGGATGCGGGCCAGGCACCGCTGGGCCAGCCGGAACGAGCGGTAGGTGGGCCGCGGGTGGTCGAACACGTCGCCCAGCCACACGACCACGTCGGGCGACTGGGCCAGCGCCAGGTCGACGGCGGCCTCGAAGGAGCGTTCGAAGTCGCGCTCGCGCTGGTTGACCCCGGTCTCGTCGACCACGTTGAGGTAGGACCGCCCCAGGTGGGCGTCGCCGATGGCTGCGACCCGCATCAGTCGACCAACGCCGCCACGTTGGGCGCCGCCGCCACCCGGGGAGCCGGCGGCGGGGGAGCGGCCCGGCACACGTCACTCCACAGGTGCACCTTGGCGGGTACGGCGAACGGCGCGGCGAGGTTAGCGATGAGGCACTCGCCCGGCATGAGCGTCTGGATCTCCGGGCCCAGCGCTGAGATGTCCTGCTTGGACGAGCCCCGCAGGATGTTGCGGTCCTTCTCGTCGGCCAGCCCGAGGATGAAGAAGGTGTTGAACTGGCTGAGCAGCTCCCCGTCGAGCAGCTTCGGCTGCTGGGTGATCGCGCAGAGGCCGACTTTGAACTTGCGGCCCTCGCGGGCCACCCGGGGGAAGACGTTGGACTCGCGGTCGCGGTTGGACGACAGCACCCGCTGGGCCTCCTCCAACACGATCGCCACGGTCGGCATGCGCTCGTGGCGCTCGGGGTCGTCGAGGTAGGCGCCGGACCACTCGTCGAGGATGCGGCGAGCGAGGAACGAGGCGACGAGCACCTCTTCCGTCGAGCCCAGCCCGCTCACGTCGACCAGGACCACCTTGCCCTGGGTGAGGTCGCGGACGATCGAGCCCCCGACCGAGAGGTTGGGGTCGGGGGAGACGCAGTCGAGCTCGACGATGCGCCGGGCCCGCCGGTGCACGACCTGCAGGGTGTTGAGGGCGACCCGGCCGTTGAGGTCGATCTCGCGGAACGGCGCGAGGTCGTCGAGCTGGGAGAAGGGCAGCAGCCAGGCCAGGCCGGCGCCGGCCGTGGAGCCGTAGAAGCGCTCGAGCTCGAACAGTGCCTCCTCCTGCGGGCGGCTCCACTCATAGGCGGTGCGCAGGTCGTCGACGGTGAGCTCGGCCAGGCTCACCCGCAGCGTGTTGGTGTTGGGCAGCCGCCGCGCCGCGTAGGTGCGGAGCCGCTCGCCGGCCCAGGGGTGGCGCGCCAGCGCGCTGCGATGCTCGCCGTGCGGGTCGACCAGGAGCAGGCCGTAGCGGCCCTGGGCCTGCAGCACCCCGCCGGCCAGCACCTGCATGAGGTTTGACTTGCCCATCCCGGTGGTGGCGAAGATCCCGACGTGGGAGGCCAGGGTGCTGCCGGGGATGCCGACGGTGAAGTCGACCTCGGACTCACCGCTGCGCAACCGCCCGACGGGCAGGTCGCCCATGCGCCCCCGGAGGAACTCGAAGTCGGTGGTATCGGGGGCCACCACCCGGGAGAACTGGGTGGGGAGGCTCTTGGGCTTGCGGAAGTCGAGCCCGTCGGGGGTGAGGTAGCCGAGGCAGCGACAGCGGGCGATGCGGTAGGTGCGCCTCGACTGCTCGTAGAGCGGATGCGCGCCGGCTTCGCCCCGCTCGTCGTCACAGAGGAGGGTGCCCGCCACCCGTTCCGCCCACCCCGGTTCACGGTGCTCGGTGCCGTAGGTGACGTCGACGACCCGGAACAGGTAGCGCCGGCCCGTGCCCTCGTCCACCGCGACCAACAATTCGCCCAGGAAGAGATCCTCGTCGGGCGCAGCGCGGAACTCACCCTCCAGCACGTTCTTGCCGAAGAGCCGGCCTCGTGTCACCGGGGTGGCGTTCATGACCGCTCCATCAGGCCGTGGCGGTCGGCGAAGGCACGTTCGCGCACCTCGGGCGGAACGCCGGCGCGGTCGAAGTGGTCGTCGAGCTGCATGCGCACCTCCTGGCGGAGCCACCCGGGGCAAGCCGCCAGCCGGTCGGCCACGGCCAGAGGGTAGGGGTAACCGGGGAACCCGGCGTCGTCGGACAGGGCGGCCAGGGCGCCGAGGGCCGGCTCGGGGTCGATGTCGGCCGGCAGGTCGACCCGGAAGGCGAAGCGGGCGTCGGGGTCGAGCCGGGCCGCCACCACCTGCAGCCCGTACCCCACATCGGGGCGGGTGCGGGCGATCGGGGCCCACCACCTGGTCCGCGGGCCGAACAACTCCGCGGCCTCGACCTCGAGCTGGCCCAGCAGAGGCGCACCGCCGCGGGCCAGAGACGAGTGCTTGGTGATCCCGGCCAGCACCACCCCGCGCTCGGCCGCCCGCTCGAGCAGCGAGGCCAGGAACCGCGAAGGGATGCGCCAGTCGGGTTGGAGGTCCCCGTCCACCAGCACCACCGCCCCTCGCTCTGCCTCCAGCAGGCAACGCTCCACCGCGTCCCACTCCCAGCGGTCACGCAGCAGGTTGACGTCGACGGCGCAGTCGGCGGCCAGGCCGGGCAGCTGCAGGGCCGAGCGGGCGGCCCCGGCTTCGGCGAGGCCCAGGACCGCGGCCCGGAGCTCACCCTCGTCCTCCAGAACGCAACGACCCGACCGGAAGCGGACGCGGGCCGCCCGCGTGACCAGGAGCTGGACGCAGCGGGCGTCGGCGACCAGCGCCTGGCCCCCGTCGACCGCCCACGCGTCCGACGGCGGTTCGCGCCGCGGGAGCGGGCGCAGGCCCACCACCGCCTCGAACTCGAGGTCGCCACGACCACCGGCCTCGGCGAGCTGGGAGCCGCCGCCGGTGAGCAGCACCGCCAGCCGGCGGGCAGCCGTCTCGAGGCTGCTCGGGGGCGGCGCAGGCAGGGGGGGAGCGGCGGCGGCCATGACTCCATGTTCCCAGGAGGGTGCGACAATTACAACGGTGTGATTCGGCGGGGCGGCTCCTCCCGGTCCGAGGGGTAGCGTCGGGCATGGGCAGCCTCCACGAGACCAATCCCTCCCTCTGGGTCACCACCACCGACTCGGGGCCGGCCTACCCGCCGTTGGCTGACGATCCGGCCGCCTCGGAAGCCACCTACGACGTGGCCGTGGTGGGCGCCGGCATCACCGGGCTGAGCACGGCGATGGCGGTGGTCGAGGCGGGCGCAACGGTCGTGGTGCTCGAAGCGGGCAGGCTCAGCAGTGGCGTCACCGGCTACACGACGGCCAAGGTCAGCTCGCTGCACGGGCTCACCTACGCCGGCCTCGTCGACAGCTTCGGTGAGGACGTCGCCCGGATGTACGGCGAGGCGAACCAGGCGGGGATCGCCCAGGTGGCGCGTTGGGTGGAGGAGCACGGCATCGACTGCGATTTCAGCGGGCGGC
>JAHWJQ010000012.1 GCA_019348305.1 Actinomycetota bacterium | reverse complement strand
CCCCTCCCGGCGACCGCCGCGCCCGCGGCCACCCCCCCACCGCGCCGCGCGCGCGGGGGTCAGTGGTTGGGCTGGCCGGGAGGAGGCTCGGAGCGGTAGCTCGCCGACAGCTCGCGGTCGTGGTCGGGAGCGGCGTGGTCGAGCACATGGCGCTTGACGCAGCGCACGACCGTGCGGCCGCCCTCCACGTGCACCTCCATCTCGTCGGTGATCCCGGCAACGATGAACAGACCCCTGCCGTGCTCCTCCTCGTCGGGCACGTCCTGGAGGCGGCGGCCCGACGGCCAGGCGAAGCCGGCGCCGTCGTCCTCCACCTCGAGGACCACACCGTGGTTCTCCGACCAGGCCCGCACGGCCACCGATCCCTCGGTGTCGCTGGCCGAGCGCACGGCGTTGGTGCACAGCTCCGAGCAGACGATGAGCAGGTCGTCGATGCCGTCGACGTTGACCCGGTGGTGGGCAGAAAGCCACTGGCCCAGAGCCCGGCGCACGACCCGAACCGCCTCTGGCGTCGGGCCGAAGCGGCAGCAGAACGGCGGCGGCCGCCCCTCGACCGACAGACGCCGATGGCCGTCGGTCCAGCTTCGGTCGTCGAAAGTGTTCGAGTGCTGACTCAGCATCGGGCTCCCCAGGAGCGGACGCAGAAAAGGTCCAGCCGCAAACGAGCGTACCCGCCGCCCCGCGCGCCTAACCAGGTGCTGCGGGGGGTCTCGGGACCTCGAGAACCTGACCGGGGATCAGGAGGTCGGGGTTGTCGCGGTCCACCAGGCGACCTCGGTTGGCCTCGACCAACTGCCCCCAGTAGACAATCGTCTCGCGGTCGCCGGGGCTGCGGCCCCAGGCGGCACCCAGCACTTCCTGGGCGACCCGCCAGAAGTGGTCACCCGGCCGTACCGTCCACGACTTCTCGACAGCGGGCGGGGAGCCTGCGTCGTCCGGCAGCCGTCGCATGACCACCTCGTCCTCGGGCAAGGGCTGCATGAGCACGTTGTCCTCGGCGGGCGCGACGGAAGCAACCGCATCTCGGGCGGTTGACGCACCGGCCTGCCCGGCCAGTGCGGTCACGGCGCCGGTCGCGCTCAGCGTGGATGCGGCGAGGGAGAAACCGGCCACGGCGTGCACCAGTCGACGGGTCGCGGGCAGGCTCAAGGCCTCCACCACGGCCGCCGCACGCATGGCGCCCGCGAGGCGGAGGACGAGGGCGGCGAGTGTCGTCGCGAGGAGGTACCAGGCAGCGACCACGGTGCCGACCCGCACCAGAGCGAAAGCGGCAACGGCAGGCTGGCGGGCGCCAAGCCATCGCTGGAGCCCCTCCAGGCCGGCGCTGAGAGGCGGCGCGGCCATGGGCCCGGACCCCAGGAGGTGCAGGCTCACCAGCGCGGCGATGAGGACGAGGACGTAGCCGGCGAGGCCGGCGCTGGCCCGGCGTCGGTCGGTCATCGTCGGGTTGCCGTCGCCACCACGACGATGGAGCGGTCCGACAGCCGCACCGCGGCGTGGCCGCACCCGCGGGGCTCGAGCCCTACCGCTCCCGGGACCACCCCCACCGGCCGGGCCGGTTGCGGCTCCACCGCGGTGGCCCAGCGGTCGAACACGAACAGCCCGCCGGTCGCCGGCCGCAGCACGGCCGGGGTCGTGGTCCGGTCGCAGTTCCAGTCGCCCAGGACGATCACGTCGTTGCTCGACCCCACCGCCCAGCGACGGGGGCCGGCCCGGATGATCCCGTCGCCAACTTCGACGGTGTCCGGACAACCGTCGCCGTCGACGTCGGCGCTCAGAGGTCCCGCCGTCGGGCAGCCCGGGTTCGGCGGGGGAGACGGCCACAGGCGGGTGGCCGGCGCGGGAGGTGGGCGGCTGGCGACGGCGACACCGGCGACGGGCGAAGGAGGCGCCGGCACCGCTTGCGGCGAGGGCGGCGGGTGCCCCGCTTCACCAGGCGCCCGTAACGCCGACAACGCCAAAAGGCCGGCCGCTCCTAGCGTGACGAGGCCGCCGGCGCGGACCACTCGATTGGGCAGCCGGCGGTGGACCTGGCCTTGCTGGCCACGCGCCACTCGCTGCAGGCGGGTGGAGAGATCAGCGGCCGTGGGGCCCTCTGCGCTCGCGGTTGCCGCCTCCAGGGCCAGCTCGCGAAGGGCGGCCGCCGGCGACAGGGCCGTGCCGATGGGCAGGAAGCGCCGCCACCCCGTCTGCTCCGGGGCGGTGAGGGCCAGGCGCAGTGCCCGGAAGGGGTCGTCGGCGCCGAGGGCGTCGAGAAGGAGGCCGCCCAGGGCGGCGACATCGTCGTGGGGAGCACCGGACCGGTTGGCGCCTTGGTTCGCCTTGAGCTCCACGGCGTCGAGGGGTTCGAGAATGGCGTGCTCGGCATCGACAGCACCGTGGGTCTGGCCCTGTTCGTGCAGCACCGCCAGCTCCTGGGCGACGCGAGCGCTCGCCGTCGCCAGCTCCTCGATGGTTGCGTTCATGCGGAATGAAATACCATGAGGATGAACCAAACGCAAGGACCGTCTCTCAGCCGCCTCGTGCGGTGGCCGTTGAGCGGGCGGTGACCCTTGCCGACTTCGCAGCGCCCGGGATGGCGGGGGCGAAGAGATAGCGAACCCGCGCTGTGGCATCCACGACCACCTGTTGGCCGTCAACGAGGGCGCGGCCGCTCCAAGACTGGTAATTGGACGGTCGGCGTACGTCGGAAAATGCCAGGTCGACGAACGCGGTGGCCTGGCGCTGATCCAGCCGGACACCGCCGTCGGTAGAGCCGTAGAAGCTTGCCTCCGACAGGGCAGAGCCCGCCACGTCGTTCGCCGCGGCGGCCGTTCGGTTGGATAGGTCACGCTGGGCCAGGACAACGATCGCCGAGTCGATCGCTATGGCGGCCAGAACCAACAGCACCAGGACGGCGGCGGGCACGAGCATGAGGACCGATCCCCTGTCGTGGCCACGACGCGCTCGCAGCTTCACGGTTGCAGCACCTCCGGGCACTGGGTCCGGTCGGGGAGGCCGCTGCGGAAGGGGTCCACGATCTCGGAGTGGCGGGCGCGGGCGGTGAAACCGGTGCCGTGACGGCCGAGCACGGGCAGGTTGATCAGCGGCACCGGGTACTCGACGCGCACCGTCACCCGCGCGCAGCGCAGGAGCTGAGGGTCCTCCTCTGTCGAGAACTGCATCTTCTCGGGGTCTCGGCCGTAGCCGGCGATGGTCTCACTCGCCGCCAGTTGAGCCTCGCGGAGCGCGTCGTCGGCGGTCGGCCCCTGGGACTCCACGAAGGCGCGGGCCCCCTCCCGGGCAGCGGCGGACGCCGCGAGTTTTGCGTCCAACACCCCCCACGCATTGGCCACGACGAGAGTGCCGACGACGAAGACGAGGACACCGAACACGATCCCCTCCAGACCCCCCACCTGTCCCGCTTCGCTGCCTGCCCCCGACGGCTTCACGACCGGCCGACCTCCCGCTCCCTTCGCACCCGCGCCGTCCGTTCGATCTCGTCCAACCCCAGAGGCCGCCGCAGGTACTCGGGCAGGAAGCTCGGACTGCGGCCCCGCACGACCAGCACCTCGAACTGCTCGTCCGATTGCCACTCGGGCGGGTGAAGCCGCTCGCGGCCGTAGGTTCCGAGCAACTGGATCACATGCGCTTCGGCTGCGGCGCGTGCCGCAGCGGGGTCCTCGGCCATGTCGGCGCCGGCGGCGAGGCGAGCGCCGTCGTGGGCAGCCGCAGTGATCAAGGATGTGGCGTACAGGTGGTAGATCACCTGCACGGCCAGGAGCAGGAAAAGCAGAAAGACCATCACGCCCACCATCGTGGGCAGCAGGCCGCTTCCCGCGTCGGCGCAACCAGCGGGTACCCGCCCGCGCCCTCGCCGGTCAGGACCTAGTTGCTGATCTGTTCGATGTTCTTGTCGATCTTCTTTTGGGTGTTGTCGAGGGTGAGCTTGAACCCCGCCCAGACCGCTACGCCCAAAAAGGCCATGATGAGCACGGCTATCGCCGTACTGATGACACCCTCGCCGCGCTCGGAGCGGTGTCCTGCCCGGCCATCGGCCGTCCGGAAGGTGAGCTGCCACACGTAGAGGCGGAGCAGGGGATCGGTCATGACGGCCGTTCCTTTCACTGGTTGGCTGCAATGTTGTCACGATCGCTACGAGCCGGAAAAGAGGCGGAGGGCCTCGACGAAGGGGATGGCCAGGAAGATCACCCCAGGCACGAGCGTCGCCACGGTGACGGGTATCCACACCTGCTGGCCCCGACGTTCCATCGTCTCCACCAGCTCGCGCTGCACGTCACGGCGGATGGCGCGGGCCTCGTCGGAGATGAGCCGGCCGAGGTCGCTCGCCTCCCGGTTCAGAGCGAGGACGGCAACGAGCCGGTCGAGAGAACGAACGTCGGCCACTGCCGACCACTCCCGCAGCGCCTCCACTTCCGACAGCCCCTGTCGGATGCGGCCACAGACCCTTCTCAGGTCCTGGGAGCACGCGCCGCTGCCTCGGCTGGCGAGGCGGTTGAGGGCCGAGCCAAGCGAGAAGCCCGCCGACAGCAGCATGGCGAGTTGTTCCGCCAGCACCGGGAGCTCCAGGAACAACCGGCGCTGCCAGGCTGCGGAACCAGAGGCGATCTGCTGTTCGAGAAGCAGAAAGGCCAGCAACGGGGCGCCCAGGAGAATCAGCAGGCCAACCAGGGGTGGTGGACGCAGCGCCACGACCGCCAGCCCCCCGACGCCGAGGGCCACCGTCATTCGTCCCAGCTGGCGCACCCGGAACGAGGTGCTGTCGAGTGGAGAGTGGATGCGGGTCAACCGAACCGACAGCTCCTCGTTGACCCCGAAGGCCCGGGCCAGCCGCTCGCCCAGCGACCGGGACAAGGGGCCGATGACCTCCTGGAACGACTCCATCGACAGCAGCCCGGTTCGTTCACGGCCGGCGTGGGCCCCGAGGGCGTACGGCCGCAGTCGCTCTGCGAGCGGCGCCCGCGAGAACCATCGCAGCTCCGACAGGATGAGAGTAGCGCCGACCCACAGCACCAGGGCGCAGACAACGGCACCCCTCACTCGAACACCCGCTCTTCTTCGGGGAGGCGCAGGTAACGGCCCGCCCACAGCCAACAGGCGACCACCACAACGATCCCTGCTGCTACCAGCAGCTGACCCAAGAGCGTCTGGTACGCCTCGCGACCGGTCCCGATGGAAAGACCGGCGACCGCCATGCCGAGGGGGACGATGAGCACGAACCGGCGGGCGAACCGGACGCCGGCCTGCTTCGCCTCAGCGTCCTTGCGCCCCTGAAGGTCCTGGATCCGGTCCTCCACCAGCGCTGCGAGCCGTCGGTCGACGTCAGAACCTCCGACCTCATGGGCAACGAGGAGCGTCTCGCACGCCGCGTCGGCCGTTGCGTCGGCCAGCTGCGCCTTCAGCACCGCGGTGGTCCGGGCAAGGTCCGTGGAGATGAGCCACTCCCGCTCAGCGGCGGCGAAGGCGGGCCGGAGCTCGACGGGCCCCCGCCGGCCCACCTCGAGCAGCGCCTGGGGGATCGGACGGCCGAGCGAGCTGGTGAGGAGGCGGATCTCCTCGATCATCCTCGGCCACGCCTCTCGCGCTCGGGAGATGCGCCGGGCCCGGCGGTTCCTGTACGACGCCACCGGGAACGTCGCGGCGAACGCACCGGCCACGACTGCGGGCAGCAGCCCACCGAAGAGGGCAAAGGCCAGCCCCCCTCCTATCAGGAACAGCCCAGCCATCACACCGGCAAATTCACCCGGACGCACCTCCCCGAGACCGGCCTGCAGCATCCATTCCCGTAGCCAGGTGGTACCCGCGCGTCGGGTGGCGGCGACGGTGGGACCGACGCCGAGACCGCGCCATCCGAAGGCGACCGACGTGTAGACGAGGTAGACGCCGAAGGCGCCCGTCACTGCCAGAAAAAGAGCGAGCACCTCGAGCTCAGCCTGCCTTCCCGGGGCCAAGGTCGAGAGAGCTCAGAGCAGCTCGCTCGAGAGTCGAACCAAAGACATCGAGCAGCGCCCGCACGTCGTACCCGGCGAGCTCCAAGGGGCGGGCCAGGCGCGAAGGCAGGTTGCCGCTCCAGCGCAACGGCTGGTCGAGACGCTCACGCGAGAAGAGGTCGGTGACCGTGAAGGTCGCGGAATCCCTGCCCGTCTGGAGGTCTTCCACGGCGATGACCTCGGTCACCCGGGGCTGGTCACGCCACCTGGTGCAGTGCACCACCACGTCAATGGACTCGCTCACCAGGCTGTTGAGGGCCGACATCGGTAGCTGGCTCGCAGCATCGGCCAGTTGGCACACGAAGCGCAGCCGTGTCAGCGCTTGTCGAGCCGAGCCGGCGTGGATGGTCGTGAACCCCTTGACGCCCGACGACAGGGTGAGCAGCAACGGCAGCGCCTCGCGGTCACGGACCTCGCCCACGATGGCGACGTCAGGGGCCATCCTCAAGAACCCGGCGACCAGCCGCCGCAGGTCGACCTCACGCCGATCGGCACGGGCGGGTCGAGTCTGCATGTGCGCGACATTGGGCAAGGGCACGTCGCTTTCAAAGACCTCTTCGGCGATCACCACCCGCAACGTCGGGTCGAGCTCGGCCGTGCAGCACGACATGAGCGTGGTCTTGCCGGACCCCGGCGCCCCGGCGAAAAGCACGGACAGGCGGGACCTGACGCATGCTCGCAGGAACTCCGCCACTGGCGCATCCAGCATCTCGCGCTCGACCAGCTCCTCGAGCGACTTGAACGCCACCCCGGTGAACTTGCGGATGTTGACGAGGACGTGGCCGTCTCGCCCTACGTCACCGTGGACGATGTGGAGCCGCGCGCCGGTGTCGAGTTGGGCGTCCTGCAGGCCCTCTGCCGGATCGAGCTTGCGGTGGGAGCCACTCGCATCGTCCAAGACCTTGGTCAACGTCCGCAGGACGTGCTCGTCGTCGTGGAACGACTCGTGGTGGTAGCCGCTCACCCCGCGATGGCGCTTGACGAAGATGGCGTCCGGGCCGTTGATCATGATCTCCCAGACGTTGTCGTCGGCCAGCAGGGGCTCGAGCGGCCCGTAGCCGGCGAGGTTGCGGAACGCCCGCTCGACGACCAGATCGGGCTCGGCCAGGTCGAACGACCTCAGGCCCCGCTTGAAGTCGTCTGTCCAGCGATCCACCTCTTGTTCGATGAGTGCCCGAAGCTGGCTCGTCCCGTCGGCCTCGGCCATGTCCAGGGAGACCGCCTTGGCCCGCTCTTGCACGGCCCTCTCGATCTCCTGGAGTGGCGAGGCCTCGGTCGTCATGCCGGCTCGGGTCTCACGTCGCCAGTCCAGTGACCGAGAGACCCGGGGCGAATGGGCTGGGGTGCCGGTTCTGGCGGAGCTTCTCCCATCCGGGTGACGACGGCCTGAAACGCCCCGGCTAGTGGTGAGCTCAGAGCGGATGGGAGCCTCACCCCGTCCCGCAACGCCTCGTCGACGCGGCGCTCAGGGAGGTAGATCGGTGTCATCAAGGGGATCGCGGCGCGCCCTTGCAGCAGTTGGGAGAGTGCCGATGACATGCCGGCCCGGATGCGGGGGTTCTTGGGGGCGCGGTTGACCACCGAGATGATGCGCTCGGGAGCAATGCCGTAGTCGAGCAGGTCGCCGAGTACCCGTGCGAGGGCATGGATCCCTTTCATGCCGGCAAGTCCGACGGCGAACACCGCGTCAGCCTTGGCGACCGCGGTACGGGCCATCAGGTGACGCTCTTCGACGTCGACAGAACCACCGTCGTCCTGGCCCTCGAAATCGGCGTCGACGTCACAAACCACGCTGCTCCAACCGACGGTGAGGCTGTCGAACGCCACGGCGAAGGCACGGGGCCGGAGTGCTGACCAGTTGCGGGCCCGGCGCAGACCGAGCAACAGGTCGTAGCCCCGACTCTCGACCGCGAAGGTGAAGCTGCGCAGCTCCGCCACCGGCGGCCGCCCGGCGCGGTGGCCATCCACCAGCTCCTGCACGCCGGGGACCAGGTCCCGCGCGTCATGAAGCATCGCCTGCTCGCCGTGCAGGGCGAAGTCGGCCAACAGCACACCCCCGTCGCCCTCTCCGGCCAAAGCCTGAGAAAGTGCGATGGCCGCCGTGGATGCGCCGGTTCCCCCCGGGCCGCAGACTGCCGCCACGCGGCCACGGGGGCCGGCACTGGCAGGCTGGTCCGCCAGCGCGACAGCGTCGCCGCGGCTGATCCTGACCGTGTGCTCAGCCAACAGCTCGACCAGGTCCTTGCGTTCGAACATTGGGTTCACGACGGCACTGGCACCGAGTGCCCGCCAGTCGCGAGTCACCCGCAGGTCGTCGACCACCAGCACCGCGCACCCGGCCGTGCGGGCCTCGTCGAGCAGATCGCGGTCGACGCCGGGCAACCCCCCGTCGACCAACAGGGCAGAAAAGGCTCGCCCGGACGCGAGGTGGGCCCGCAGCTCGACTTGTGACATGCACTTCACGAACTCGACCGGAATCGACGCCGAATTGGACCACTGCGCGACGGACCGGAACCAGGCAGAGCGCGCCTGGGCGAGGCCCAGCACGACAAAGCGCGCCCCGGGCATCAGGCCCCGCCGGCCTTGGCCTTGTCCGCGGCTGGTGCCCGGTAGGTCTGGCCGGCCGGCCCGGAGCCGGAGCTGCCAGTGGCGCGCACCAGAGTGACATCACCGGCGTTGATGGCGTGGGTCAGAGCCAGTGCCTCCTCCGAGGTGGAGACGGCGAGAGTGATGGTCTCGGTGCGGCCTTGGGCAAGGGAGGAGCCGCCCCCGACGGCGTCGAGCACCATCGCCTGGCGGACCACGAGGACGCTGTAGCTGTCGCCCCCGCCGCCAAAGGTGGCAAGAACGTCGACGCGCTCGCCCGGTCGAAGCGAGCCGGCCAGTGCTCTGGACGATTCGATGGCGAAGGAGATTTCGAGCTCCGCGGCCCCTGACCGCTTCCGCAACACGTCGCTGGCTTGCACCAGCTCGCCCCGTCGGACCGGGCCGATGACGGTCGCGCCCTCGAGCGATCGAACACTCGAAAAGCCGGCGCGTTCTGCCATGGCCGGTGGCAACTCCATCGGTAGGAGGACCAGGTCCTGAGCTGTCAGCCTCCCACCCAGGGGGAGGTCCGTTCGTGCCACTACGTAGCTCTGGGTGGGCCCGGCGGTGGCGCGGGTGTAGGCGGCGAAGATCCCGAGCGCGGACAGCGCCACGAGCAGGCCGCCCACCACCGCCCGCCCGGATGGCAATGACGAACGGCGCCGAACTGGTCGGCCGCCAGCGGCGGGGCCGGCCTCCGTGCCCGTCGATCGCTGGGGGGCGTAGCCGACATCGGACATCCTCGCGGCTTCCTTTCCCGACAACGCCAGCCCGGACGGAACGGGCTCAACCCTAGCGCGGTCTGCGCTGGCCGAGCAACGAAAGTTGTGGGCATAGCATGAGAAGGTGCGGGAAGTGGTACAGTTTCCGCTGATGAGCGACTCGAGCCAATGGTTGGGCACCACCGAGGCGGCTGAGCGGCTGGGTGTGGTGCCACGCACCCTCTACCGGATGATCGACGAGGGTCAGATCCCGGCCTACAAGATGGGTCGGGTGATCCGCGTCAAGGCGAGCGACCTCGATGCATTCCTGGAGACCACGCGCGTGCAGCCCGGATCGCTCGCCCACCTCTACCCCGAGCGGGTGGACGGGCAGGCCTGAGCGGTCCCGCTCAGGGGTGGTCGATCAGGACGACTTCCACCAGGCTGTCGATGCGCACGTAGGCGAGGAGGTGGCCATCGCCATCCAGGCGGATCGTCGCCACGTCGAGCCCGACCGCGCGCAGCTCCCCTGACAGCGGTTGGGGATCTGCCGTGGCCATCACCTGGAGCCTGGGGCGGTCACTCGCGAAGCCGGCGAGCAGTACCGCCAGCCGGACATCGAGGGGCGGTCGCCGGGCGCCGGCGGTGTCAGTGGGACCTGTTCGCGGAGGAAGGCGGAGGGAGGTGATCCCGGCGGTGGCCAGAACGACCGGCGGGCCGGAGTGGTCTCGCACGACGAGGAAGTCCCTGCCCACCGCGAGCACCCTTCCGCGGTGAGACCGCCCGGCCGTGGTCCTCGCCACCACCGGGTCCCCTCGCTCGGCCAGTTCCAATGCAACGCCGGCGAAGGTCGCAGACTCCTCGGCGATCTGGCGCAGCACCCGGGCCTGCGCCCGTTCCCTGGCTGCACCTTCGACCACCGCGTCAGCGACGAGGCGTTCGAGCTCGGCAAGAAAGGCGTCGTCGCCCTCATCCATTTCGACCACGACGCTATCGCCGGGATTAGCTTGCGCTCTCGTGGCTACCGACTGCCTCTTCTGTCGCATCGTCGCTGGTGAGCTCCCGTGCAGCGAGGTGGCCTCCACTCCGAGCACGCTCGCCTTCAGAGACATCAATCCGGCGACGCCCACCCACGTCTTGGTCATCCCGAAGGTGCATGTGACGGATGCCTCCCACCTGGGCGCCGAGCACGGGGACATGCTCGCCGAGCTGTTCGACACGGCGCGGCAGGTGGCCGAGCAGGAGGACTTGGCGGATCGTGGCTACCGCCTGGTGTTCAACGTCGGGGCCGACGCCGGCAACACGATCGGCCATCTCCACCTCCATGTTCTCGGCGGCAGAACGATGGGTTGGCCTCCGGGCTGAGGGTAAAGTCGGCGTAGATACATTCGTGCCGACCACCCCAAGTACCACCCCCTCCCAGGTCAAGGTCCTCGTGCCTGGCAACCACCTCATGGTGGGTCTCTTGGGCCAGCGCGACGAGTTGCTCCGGCTGGTGGAAACCGCGTTCGGCGGCACCACCATCCGGGTGCGGGGCAACGAGATCACCCTCGAGGGCAACGAGGCGGAACGGGTCGCCCGCCTGTTCGAAGAGCTGGTGTTGCTGTTGCAGTCGGGCCACGCTCTCGACCTGACCAACGTGGGGCGGACCATCGAGATGGTCAAAGCCGACGAAAGGCCTTCGGAGATCCTCACCGCCGACATCTTGAAGTCGGCCCGCGGGCGGATGGTCCGGCCGAAGACGAGTGGCCAGAAGCGCTACACCGACGCCATCAGCTCCAACGTGATCACCTTTGGCATCGGCCCCGCCGGCACCGGCAAGTCCTACCTCGCGGTGGCGCTCGCAGTGCAGGCGCTCCAAGCCAAGCAGTGCGAGCGGATCATCCTGACGCGCCCCGCGGTGGAGGCCGGCGAACGGCTGGGCTTCCTGCCCGGCGACCTCATGGCCAAGGTCGACCCTTACCTGCGGCCCCTCTACGACGCGCTGTTCGACATGCTCGGCACCGACGCCGTCCCCCGGCTGATGGAGAAGGGAGCCATCGAGATCGCGCCGTTGGCCTACATGCGAGGGCGCACCCTCAACAACAGCTTCATCATTCTCGACGAGGCCCAGAACACCACTCCCGAGCAGATGAAGATGTTCCTCACCCGCATCGGTTTCGGTTCCAAGGTGGTGATCACCGGCGACGTCACCCAGATCGACCTCGAGGGCGGCAAGTCGGGCCTCATCAACCTCGAGCAGATACTGACCGGGATCGACGGGCTCGCCTTCATCCGCCTCGACGCTCGCGACGTCGTGCGCCACCGGATCGTCCAGGACATCGTCAACGCCTACGACCAGGCCCGCTCCCTCGGGGTGAAGCCCTAACCGTGGGGATGCCATAGCCGTGGGTGTAGAGGTGTTCGTCGCCGATGAACAGACCGAAGAGCCCGTCGACCCGCTGCGGTGGGCCCGGCTGGCCGAGCAGGTACTCGAGGCCGAGGGCGTCCGCGGTGATGCCGAGTTGTCGATGCTGTTCGTCGACGAGGAGGCCATGAGCGACCTCAACCAGCGCTTCCACGGCAAGCAGGGCCCTACGGACGTGCTCGCCTTTCCCATCGACGAGGACCCGGTGGAGGGCGGCCGCTCTCCCGACGCCGGCGGAACCGGCCCCGGTTACAGCCCTTCTGAGGTGGCGGACATGCCCCTCATGCTGGGCGACGTCGTCGTCTGCCCGCGCGTGGCCCTGCGCAACGCCCCCGCCCATGCCGGTACCTACGACGACGAGCTGGCGCTGCTCGTCGTTCACGGGATCCTCCACCTACTCGGCATGGACCACTCGGACGACGCCGAAGCAGAGGCGATGGAAAAGCGCGAGCAGGAGCTGCTCGAGAAGTTCCACCGAGCCCCCGCCCCGCCGGCCCGCGCACCATGACCGGGACCGACGCCGCCCTCCTCGGAGTGGTGGTGCTGCTCGTGATCTTCGCCATCTTGTTGGCGATTGCCGAGACGAGCATGACTCGTATCAACCGCATCAAGGCGTGCGCCCTCGCCGAGGAGGGACGCCGGGGCGCCGGCGTGCTCGTCGGGCTGCTCGAGCATCCCGAGCGATTCCTCAACACGATCCTGCTCGTCGTGCTCGTGGTGCAGACGCTGCAGACGTCGCTGGCGACCCTCGTCGGGGTGAACCTGCTGGGGCGTGCCTGGGGCTCGGCCGCCGCCGTGTTCTTCAACGTGGTCCTCACCTTCATCTTCGCCGAAGCGGCTCCGAAGACCTGGGCTCTCCAGCACACCGAGCGCGCCGCGCTGGCGACGGCACCACTCGTGAAGGTGCTGGTGGCGTTCCCTCCCATCAACCTCGTGACCCGATTGTTCATCGTGCTGTCCAACGTGATCACCCCGGGCAAGGGCATCCCCCAGGGCCCGTTCGTCTCGGAAGAGGAGCTGCTGGCGACGGTCGACGTGGCCACCAACGACCAGGTGATCGAGCGGGAGGAACGGGCGCTCATCCGCTCGATCATCGAGTTCGGCGACACCGTGGCCCGCGAGGTGATGGTGCCCCGCCCCGACATGGTCGCCGTCGAGGGACGCGACCAGGTGAGCGACGTCCTCGAGGTGGCCATCTCGGCCGGCTACAGCCGCATCCCCGTCTACGACCAGGGCATCGACGACATCATCGGCATCGTCTACACCAAGGACCTGATGAGGGCGGTCCAGGACGACCAGGGGGACAAGCCGGTGCGCGAGCTGGTGCGCGACGCCCAGTTCGTGCCCGAGACCAAGCGGGTCTCCGAGCTCATGCGGGAGATGCAGCGGGAGAAGTTCCACATCGCCATCGTCGTCGACGAGTACGGCGGCACCGCCGGCCTGGTGACGCTGGAGGACCTCATCGAGGAGCTGGTGGGCGAGATCGTCGACGAGTTCGACGTCGAGGAGCCGACCATCGAGGCCCTGCCCGGGGGCGCCTACCGCGTCAACGCCCGAATGGCGGTGGACGAGGTGAACGAGTTGTTGGGGGCCGAGTTCCCCGAAGGTGACTGGGACACCATTGGTGGCTTCGTCTTCAACCTGCTGGGCCATGTCCCCACCGAAGGCGAGGCCGTCGAACACGACGGCCACCGGCTCGCCGCCGAGAAGGTGCAGGGGCGCCGCATCGGGCGGGTCCGGATCACGAAGGTGCCCCAGCCGGTCGAGGGTTGATGCGCTCGGGGTTCGCGGCGCTGGTCGGACGCCCGAACGTGGGAAAATCGACGCTGCTCAACGAGATCCTGGGCACCAAGGTGTCGATCGTCTCCGACAAGCCCCAGACCACCCGCAGCCAGATCCGCGGCGTGCTGAGCCGGCCCGACGCCCAGGTGGTGTTCGTGGACACGCCCGGCATCCACAAACCCCGGACGCTGCTGGGGGAGCGCCTCAACGACACGGCGGAGGACGCGCTGGCTTCGGTCGACGCCGTCGTGCTGGTGCTCGACGCCACCGCGGACGTGGGGAGGGGTGACCGTTTCGTCTCCCAGAAGGTGCCCCCCGACGCCATCGTGGTCGTCAACAAGACCGACATCGCCAGCCGCGAGAAGGTGCTGGCCCAGCTGGCGGCGGCCGGCGAGCTGGCCAAGAGCGAGTACTTCCCGGTCTCGGCCCGCACCGGCGAGGGCGTGGCCGAGCTGGTGGAGGCCATCGTGGCGCGGATGCCGGAGGGGCCGGCCCTCTATCCCGACGACATGGTGACCGACGTGCCGGAGGCGTTCTGGGTGGCCGAGCTGGTGCGCGAGCAGTTGCTGGCGGTGGCCCGCGAGGAGCTGCCGCACTCGATCGCCACCCGGGTCACCGAGTGGGAGTGGCCACGCATCCGCTGCGAGATCCTGGTCGAGCGCGACTCCCAGAAGGGCATCGTGATCGGCAAGGGCGGGTCGGTCCTCAAGCAGGTGGGCCAGGCGGTGCGCCAGCAGCTGGCGCCGGGGGCATACCTCGAGTTGTTCGTGAAGGTGGACAAGGACTGGCAGCGCCACGCCAAGGCCCTCGAGCGCCTCGGCTTCTAGCCTCCCGAGTCTCCACGTTTGGGCGCTTTTGGTCGTGCCGTCGCGTCGTGTGCCCATGTCTGGTCGCCGAAAGGGCCCACGCGATAGCGCCGGCCCTCCACCGGCCGGGCACGTTTGCGTGCTCAGGCGCGCAGCGGGGCCAGGAACTCTTCGACGTCGGCGCGGTGACGGGTGCGCCGCAGCGGCGGCAGGGCCCGGACCAGGTCCCACCGGTAGCCCGCTTTGGCCAGGCGAGGGTCGAGGACGGCCACGACCCCGCGGTCGGTGGCGCCTCTGATGAGGCGTCCCGTGCCCTGGGCCAGCAGGGTGGCCGCCCGGGGCAGGTCGATCACGCGGAAGGCGGCGCCGCCGGCCCGTTCCCGGCGCGCCTGCAGCAGCGGTTCGTCGGGTCGCGGGAAGGGGATGCGGTCGATGGTGACGAGGGACAGCGAGTTGCCGGGGACGTCGACTCCCTGCCAGAACCCCATGGTGGCGAACAGGCAGGACGTCTCCTCGCCGGCGAAGGCGGCCAGCAGCGCCGGCTTGGGGAGGTCGGCCTGGGTGAGGACGCGCCAGGGGAGCCGGGGTGACACTGCATCCGCCGCGGCGTGCATGGCCCTCCAGCTGGTGAAGAGCGCGAGCGTCCGCCCTCCCGCCGCCCGGATCAGGGCCTCGAGCTCGTCGTGCATCGCGGCCTCGTAGTTGGGGTGGCGGGGGTCGGGGAGGTGGGCGGCGCAGTAGAGCAGGCCGTTCTGGGGGTAGTCGAAGGGGCTCCCCACGTCGAGCTCCGTCGACGTGTCGCTGTCGATGCCCACCCTGGCGCCCAGAAAGGGCGGGATGGTGGCGCTCGTCAGCACCGAGGTGACACCGCCCCAGAGCTTCTCCGACAACAGCGGCCCCACGTCGACCGGCGAGGTCCGCAGCACGGGAGCGTGCGCTGGCCCCTCCACCCACGAGACGTACGCGCCCGGTATGTCGGCCAAAAAGGCGAGGTCTTCGGCCAGGTGCCCGCCGGCCTGCACGGCACGGTTGCGGCGGGCGTCGTCCCCTTCGGACTTCCGCACCGCCGAGTTGAGCCGGGTTGTCCGATCCGCCACCAACGTGAGCACAGCAGCCAGGTCGTCACCAAGGCCGGCGGGCAGGCGCTGGCCCCGGAGCGGCCGCAACACCTCTTCCCACTGCTCCCCAGCCGCCTCGGCGGCGTCGGCCAGAGAGCGGTCGGGCTCGCCGAGCAGCGGCCTGGCGCTGCGGGCCAGGGACCGGAACCGGCCGGCGCCCACCTCCACGCCGAGACTGGCCGCCGCCACGTCCTCCAGCTCGTGGGCCTCGTCGAAGACGACAACGTCGTGTTCAGGGAGCACGTAGCCCCCACTGGCCAGGTGCGTCCCGTAGAGGTGGGTGTTGACCACCACGACGTCAGCCATGGCGGCTTCGTCCTTGGCCGCCTCTGCGAAACAGGTGTCGCCCGACGGGCAGCGAGAGGCGCCGGGGCACTCCATGGCGCTCACGCTGACCTGCGCCCATGCCCGCGGCGACGGCTCGAAGTCGAGCTCGCTGCGGTCGCCGGTGGGGGAGGTGGTCGCCCACTGCAACAGACGGATGACCTGTCGACCCACCGTTCCGAGTTCTGCCTCGTCCACCTGGTCGAGAGCGAGCTGCTCGCCACCGCCGGCCACTTCGAGTGCCCGCTGGCGGCACAGGTAGTTGGACCGGCCCTTGAGGACGGCGAACTCGAAGGGCACGCCGAGGTGCTCCTGGAGGAACGGCAGGTCCTTGCCCGCCAGCTGGTCCTGGAGGGCCCTGGTGGCCGTTGCCACCACGCACCTGGACCCGGACAGGATCGCCGGCACCAGGTAGGCGAGCGACTTGCCCGTGCCGGTACCGGCCTGGACGATCAGGTGTCGCCGCTCGGCCAGCGCCTCACTGACCGCCTCGGCCATCTGCTGCTGACCCGGCCTCGGCTCACCCCCGCCGGGAAGCGCGTGCACCACCCGCGCCAGTGCCTCCCGAACCTCGCTCACACCGCCAGCGTAGAAGCGCCGAGGGCGGCCCTCGGGGCAGCCGGGCCGATCAGGCGCAGGCGCCCACGGCTGCCGGGCGAGGCGCCGAGCCGACGCGATCGGCCGGCGTCGAGGAGGCGGCGATGGCCGCGAAGTACGCCGCTTTGCGTCGCGCCACCCGGCCGACCGGGGGCTCGTCGGGAAGGTCGGAGGGGTCGAGCTGGCTGTTCAGGCCGTCGCGGAGCAGGTCGAGTGCCTCTGCTCGCAGCTGCGACACCCGGGACTCGCTGACGCCGAGCTCCGTGGCGATGTCCTGCATGGACCGGTCCTGGAAGAAGTAACCGATCACCACGGTCTGCAGGCGTGGCGGGAGCGCCCGTACCGCGTCGACGAGGTAGGCGTTTCGTTCCCGCTCGAGCATCTCCAGCTCCGGGTTGTCCTCCTCCACGAGGAAGATTGCGTCTCCTTCGCCACTGGGGACAATGCCGTCGTAGTTGAGCAAGGTGGCGCGGTGCACATCTGAGATGAGGCCGTCCACGGCTGCCACATCTGTGCCCATGGCCTCGGCAAGTTCCCGGGTCGTGGGCATCCGCCCGAGTCGGGTGGTCAGACTCTCGGCGGCGTGGTTCATCTGACGGGCCTTGGCCCGGACCGGACGGCTGGCCCAGTCCTGGCTGCGCAACTCGTCGAGCAGGGCACCCTTGATCCGTGTGGCTGCGTAGCGGTGGAAGGGGACCCCGCGGGCCGCGTCGAAGCTGCGGGCGGCTTGGGCCAGCCCGATCATCCCGGCCGACACGAGGTCGTCCCGAACGGCGTGGCGCGGCATCTTGGCGGCCATCTCGGCCACGGCCCGACGCACGAGGTGAAGGTGGTCCCGCACCAGCCCGTCCTCTACGTCCCGCTCGTAGGTCCTACGCAGTGTGGTCACAACGCCATGTTGCGTGAAAGGCCCGGAAACCACTAGAGCCCGATCGCGTCATTTGGACAGCACCGCGGCCATTGACCCTGTGGTCACAAAGAACTAGTCCGCCGACCCTCACCCGCGCCGGCGTTGGGCCGATGAACAAGGCGTGCACGTGACGCGAGTGGTTGGATCAGCGCGGTGATCGCCTCCACGATCGAGCAGCTCTGCGGCCTGCTCTCGCGAGAGCGCGAGGTGCTCGACCTGCTCGCCGGCAGCCTCGCCGGCGATCTCCCTGCCTCCTCACCCACGACTGAGGAGTTGCTCCGCTCAATCAGCAGCCTCGAGCTCCACCGGGCGATCATTGCCCGCGAGCTGGCACTGGAGCTCGGCGTCAGTGGTGACCCGACACTGCAGGAGCTGAGCGAGCGGGCGCCACGGGAGTGGAAGCGGGCGCTCCTCGCCCAACTGCGGGCGCTGCGGTCGTTGGCCCAACAGGTGCAGGCACTCTCCACGGCTGCGGTGAGGCCCGAAGGGGCAGGAGCCAGCGTGGTCGTCCTTCCGGTGGCCGCTCCCCGGATGATCCAGCGCTCGCTGCGGGAGTTCCTCGCCTCGCCTCTACCACTCTGGGACTAGGCCGGCGTCTGTACCGGGTCTTTCGCCTCGCCGGCGCGGGTGGCCTCCACCACCACGGTGTCGGGATGCTTGGGCAGCTCGATCTCGACGGTCACCGTGCCGTTGTCCTCTTCCCACCGCACCACGGTGAGCACGGCCACCAGAACCAGCAGGCGGCCGAAGAAGAACAGCCAGGTGAGGATGGCGAACACGACGCCAATGGAGCCGTAGAGCCCCGAGGTCTGCGTCATCAAGCGGGGGACGTAGATCCCGCCGACCAGCTTCAGGACTTCGAGCCCTACCGCTCCGAGGACCGCTCCTGGCACCAGCGCCCGCCAGGGCAGGACCACGTTGAGCAGCGCCTTGAGGGTCCAGAGCCACATGGCGAAGTTGGCCGCCAGCCCCAACAGGACCGAAAGGGGAGCCAACAACGGCGCGCGCGTGACGACGGCGATGAGAGCAAGGGACACGCTGAGGATGACCACCGCGCCACCCAGCCAAAGGAGGCCGGCCAGCTTGTCCTTGATGCCGCGACCCGTCACCTGCCACACGTTGTCGAAGGCGTACTGGATGGCGGCCACCATGCTGAGGCCCGACCAGAGCAGCCCGATGGCGCCGATGCCGAGGGCTCCCCTTCGGCTCCTCTGGGCGGTGGCGATGGCCGACGTCACGGCCCTGGCCGCCTCCCCGGTCAACCCCAGGCGCTCGATGACCTGGGCCGGGATGTCGGCCTCGAGCGAGAGGTACCCCACCACGGCAACGGCGAGGAGCAACAGCGGGAAGATCGACAGGAACGAGGCAAGCGTGATGGCGGCGGCCAGGTAGCCGCCGTGAACCTCGCTGAAGCGCTCCTGAACCCGAACGGCAGTGGCGAACCACTTCCACCGGGCCACCAGCGGGCCCACGAGACGCTCCTTCACGGAGCCGGGTCTACCCCACAGCGGTCATGAGCAAGCCATCGGGAGCCGTCCGTGGGCTGCCCTGGGAGCAACGGCGGGGCGCGCTACCGTCGAACCGGTGACTCCGGCCGCAATCGATCCGTCGCGCATTCCGGCCCACGTCGCCTGCGTGATGGACGGGAACGGCCGCTGGGCGACCCGCCGGGGCCTGCGGCGCACCGATGGCCACGCAGCCGGAGAGGATGCCCTGTTCGACACCGTCGAAGGAGCCCTCGATCTAGGCCTGCGGTGGTTGACCGTCTATGCCTTCTCCACCGAGAACTGGCGCCGTCCCCTGGACGAGGTCCGCTACCTCATGGGCTTCAACGAGCGGATCCTCACCGACCGGCGCGACGAGCTGCACGAACGGGGAGTCCGCATCACCTTTGCCGGCCGCCGCGACTGGAGGGTGCCCAAGCGGCTGATCCGGCGAATGGACGAGGCGCTCGAGCTCACTGCCGGCAACCGGCGCATGACCCTGTGCATCGCCTTCAACTACGGAGGCCGAGCAGAGATCGTCGACGCGGTGCGGGCACTGGTGGAAAAAGGGGTGCCGGCGGACAAGATCGACGAGAAGGCCATCAGGGCCAATCTCTACCAGCCGGAGATGCCCGACCCGGACCTGGTCGTGCGCACCTCGGGTGAGTTCCGGATCTCGAACTTCCTCCTGTGGGAGCTGGCCTACAGCGAGCTCGTCTTCACCGACGTCCTGTGGCCGGACTTCCGCCGCGAACACCTGTTCGACGCGGTGCGCGAGTACCAGCGACGGACCCGTCGCTTCGGCGGTGTCGAGGAGCTGGATGACTGATGGCGCTCTACCGGGAGTCGGCGGTGGTGCTGCGGACGATCCGCCTGGGAGAGGCCGACAGGATCGTCACCTTCTTGACGGAGGGCCGCGGGAAGGTGCGGGCCGTGGCCAAGGGCGTTCGCAAGACCAAGA
>JAHWJQ010000129.1 GCA_019348305.1 Actinomycetota bacterium | reverse complement strand
TCGCCCATGTCCGATCTCCAAGCATGCCAACACGACGGACAACGAAGGGGAGGCATCGACCCTGCCTCCCCGGGGCGTTCATTCACTGGAGACGAACGCACGTTCGATGTCAACAATGACTTCCGAGGATGAACACCGTGCGCGATGTGGGCCGGGGTGAAGGGCTGACGGGGTGAGCGAGGCCACCGGCGACGGGCCGGAGGAGTCGTTGAGAACGGCGGGGCTGGGTACAGGGGAGAAAACCGAAGGAGAGAGCATGACCCGACGCCGCCCTATCGCCCTCGCCCTTGTCGCACTGCTTGCCGTCGCAGGCGCCGCCTGCTCGGATGACGACAACGACGGCGAGGCGGAGATCGAAGCCCCCGAGGTAAACGTCAACCCCGACAACGACACCAACACCCAGCCGTAGCTTCGGTTCTGACCGAACCAGCATCGGCGCCGGAAACCTCATCAATCGCCCGCCGCCCGCGCCGCCCGACCTACGGGACGGCAGGGTTGCGGCGTCGACCGAGCGCCGCCTTCCCAGCCACCCACGCGAGGCCGGCGAGCATGCCGAGGGGGATGATGTACCCGAGCGAGATGATGAGCCCCGCCAGGACATTTTCCGCGCCGTCGATGGCCCGACCCAAGGCGTCGCGCAGCGGTGAGCGGTCGTCCCCCGACGCCGGTTTCGCCCCGGGCTCGGCGAGGGACAGGGTGAGCGTCGAGTAGGCCACGGCGTCGTTGAGGCGGCCCTGTTCCGCGGCCAGCTGCTCGATCTGCTCGCGCACCGTCGACAACTGGCGTTGCACTTCGATCGTCTCACCGATCGTGGCCGTCTTGGTCATCAGGAGCCGGATCGCCTCTTCATGGCTGCGGAGGTTGCGGAGGCGGGCTTCGAGGTCGGTCAGCTGGCCGCCGACGTCTGACCCCCCGACATGTTGTGACTGCAGTTCGCCGAGGGCGATCAGCTGCTCGCGTGTCTTGTCGAAGTTGTCTGCCGGTACCCGAACGACCAGGGAGCCGGCGGACTGCCCGCCTCCGCTGCCGCCCTGGAGGCTGTTCGACGATGCGACGAACCCGCCGTTGGCGGCGGCGATCGTCGGCACCTTGGAGAAGGCGGCGGCGAACCCGCCCTTGGCCACCTTGATGTCGATGCTGGCGGTCTTGACGATCCGGTCTCGGCCCACTCCGGCCGGCACGACCGTCCCAACCGTCTCTGCGGCGTCCCCTGTAGGGGGGGCGTTCACCTGCATCCCTCGCTCAGGGGCGGACCGTGTGCCTACGGCACGAGGCGACATCTTGGGGGAAGTCGCAGTACCGCCCGCCTGTGCCCGCCCGTCTTGGCGACTGGCTGCGTCCCGGCTGCAGGCGCCGCCGACAAGGAGGATCGCTACCACCGCTGCGAGCACTGCCCGTCGCCGCATCGAACGCCTTACCCCAGCCCTGAACCTCGCCATGCCGTACCCCTCGTGCCGTCGTGTGGACGGTTTGGACGTACGAGACAGGGATGCGGTTCCCTCCGCGCGAACCGCCGGCGCCGTGGTCTGGGTGACCCCACGTCGGGCGCTCGGTTGCCGCCCGAACTTACTCCTGGTTGGTCCAGTCGAAGTCGTAGTAGATCCAGTTGCTGTCGGTGAAGTCGAGGCTCACGCCTTCGGCCTCCACGTGGAAGCTGCCCTGGCCGCAGTCGCCCCGCTTCCAGATGAAGCCCTCGGCAAGATCGATCGCCACCCGGTGGTCCTCGCCGGTGACGGGGTTCTTGAAGCTCGTGCCCCTCGCTTCGCCGACGCCTTCGGCGCGGAAGCCGCTGTTGATGCCATCGTCTTCGATCTCGACCTCGGTCCGCACAACCCCGGCAACTTCGAAGGTGGTACCCAGGATCGACCAGGGGAGACCGCCGAGTTGGCCGGTGAAGATCTGAGCCATGCAGCCGAGCTGTTCGTCGGTGACTGCGGGCGGGACGACGAAGATCGCCTTGCCGTTTCCGTCGTGAATCGGGCCCGGCCAGTCGAGGATCGCCAGCGCCTTGACGTCGGAGAGGTCCACGTCACCGCAGTGGCCCTCCACGATGTGGGTCGCGACCGCCGCTTTGCAGCTGCCGTCCGGGGAGGTGGGGAAGCCGGAGAAGTTGCAGGTGCAGCCCGGTTGGCAGTTGCAGAACTCATAGCCCTTTCCGCGCAGGCGCCAAGCTGTCGTGGTTTCGGTTGCGGTCATCGGTTGTTCTCCTGTCAGGTGAGGGTGCTCAGGGTCTCGGGGCGGGCGAGCAGCACGACGCCGGCGACGGCGAGCGCCGCCGCCGCGAACTGCGCGGCGCGTTCGCCGGCGGGCGCGTTCTTCTCGACGAGGATGAGCAGGGCCAGCGCGGCCATCCACGCGAGGTTCATGGTGCCGAGGGCGACGAGCACGGCCATGAGAGCCCAGCAGCAGCCCAGGCAGAACATCCCGTGCATGACGCCCATGCGCAGCGCGCCAAGCGGGCGGGTGACCTTGGCGCCAAAGCGCAGGAAGAACGAAATGGGCGACCGGCAATGGCGCAGGCAGACCGACTTGAGCGGCGTCAGCTGCCAGACAGCGGCAGCGATGAGCACGACACCGGCGAGCCGGCCCGCCCATGGGCGCGCTTCGGCGATCGGATCCATCAGCGCTCGCCACGCGAAGTAGGCGGGAAGCCCGATCGAGCTCCACACCGCGATGTAACCGGTGACGAAGAACGGCAGGGGGGCGACCCTGCCGGCCGCCGCGGCACGCCCGTACAGCTTCACTACCGGGGCGATCGCCGGGAACATCATCGCCGTCATCATCGCCAGCCAGGCGACCACAAACGGGCCGAGGCTGATCATGTGCTCACCCATGCCGTCCATGCCGACGGTGCCGTCCGGCATGGAGGGCGACATTTGGGCCGCCATTCGGGCTGACCACCACCAGCCGGCTGCCGCGACGGCGAAGAGCGCGGTGGGCGTCGCCACCCGGATACCGGGGCCAACGTTGGTTGGTGTAGCCGACTTCGTCATCGCCGGAACCACCCGCCTCTCTGATCCGTCACCGATGGTACGACGAACTGAGAGCCCCTGCTCACCTGATCGTGATGCTGGCGGTTCGTCCGCCGTCAGTCGCCGGTTGCTCCCTGCGCCGGCGCCGGCGCTCGCTCCGGACGCGGCATCCAGCGCTCTCTCGACTCCCGGATCCGGGTGGTGTCGCGAACGTCGACGGCGCGGGCCGACTCGCCCTCGACGATCGCCGTCAGACGGACCTGGTCGCCCACCTTGACGTCCCCGATGCCGTCGTTGCCGGCGTTGACGAGGGTGTCGTCGTTCACCGCGTAGGTGCGGCTGAACCCGTCCTCGCTCTTCAGGGTGATCGAGTCACGCGTCACGGCCGTCACCTCGCCGGCGTGGTGGGCGACGGTCTGGAACCCCCCGCCGGGCTTGCGGACGACCGCCTCGGCGCGGATGCCCATGCCCAAGCGGTCGTGGCCGCCCCGGTGGCGCCCGAACATCTTCATGCCCGCACCGGCGCCGGGGGCGGGGGTGGCCTCGACAGCAGCCCCCTTGGTCGGTGGCGGGTCCTCGGGGGTGTCGATCTGGGCTTGGGCCACCCCCAGGCCGGCCACCGTCATGGCGACGGCGGCGCCGGCGGCCAGCAGCCCCGAGCGGAGGCGACGACCGGTGCCCGAGGCGTCAGCTTCGTTGGTCTGGTGTTGCATCTGTTCTTCGCTCATGCTCGGGATGATTGCGCCCGAACCTGTGAGATTCATGGGAACGGCATGCGGAGGTGCGCAGAACCGCTCAGCCGGCGGGGACGGCGCCGAGCGTCACCTCGACCGTGCGCTCCCTCATGGTCCAACGATGCCCGCCGTTCCTGGGAGCAGGCTGTGAGTGCGCTACGGACCTCTTGTGAGGACCGGCAGCTCGACGACGAATCGGCTTCCGATCCCAGGAGTTGACTCGACGCGAGCCCGGCCGCCGTGGGCACCGGCCACCGCCTCGACGATGGCGAGCCCGAGGCCGGTGCCACCGCGCCAGCGCGCGGGATCGGCGCGGTAGAAGCGCTCGAAAACCTTGGCCGCCACCCCCGGCTCCATCCCCGGCCCCTCGTCGGCGACCTCCAGGGTGGCCACCGCGTCTTGCGCCGCCACCCTCACCCGCACGGGCGTCTCAGGTGGGGTGTGGACTCGGGCGTTCGTGAGCAGGTTCGACACCACCTGGCGGAGGCGCATCTCGTCGCCCTCGACCGCCACCGGCGCGAGGTCGCACACGATGGGCCGCTCGGGCTCGATCGCCTTCGCGTCGGCCACCGCGTCGGCGGCGATGACGTCGAGCTGCACCGGAGCCCGCTGGAGCGGCCGGTGCTGGTCGAGGCGGGCCAGCAGCAGGAGGTCCTCGACGAGGGCCCCCATTCGCTTGGCCTCCTGCTCCATCCGGCGCATCGCCTCGGCCAGCTCCTCGTCGGTGCGCAGGCCGCCCGCCCGCCACAGCTCGGCGTAGCCCTGGATCGATGTCAGCGGGGTGCGGAGCTCGTGCGACGCGTCGGCCGCGAAGCGGCGGACGCGCACCTCCGATGCCTCCCGGGCCCGGAAGGCGTCCTCGATCCGCTCGAGCATCGAGTTGAGGGCGACGCCGAGACGCCCGGCCTCGGTCTCCTCTCCCGGGTGGTCGACGCGCTGGGACAGGTCGCCCCCTGCGATGGCGTCTGCCGTGCGAGCCATGTCCTCGATGGGGTGCACCCCGAGGCGCAGCATCCACCACGACACCAGCCCGAGGGCGGCGAGGGCGGCGACGGTGCCGGCAACCTGCACGACCCGCACCCGCGAGACCGTCGCCTCGACCTGCTCGAGGCTGACGCCGACGACGGTGACGCCGAGTGCGCGGTTGGTCACGGCCACCAGTCGCCAAGATCCCGAGCCCGATTCCGCCTCGACGGTGAACGGCACCGGCGTCTCGCGCTGGCGCGCCAGGTGGCGGAGCACCTCGGCCTGTCTCAGGCGGGGCGGCGACTGCTCGGTGTCGAGGAAAGCCGACGACAGTTGCGTGAGCGTCCCGTCTACTGGGTTCCCGACGGCGATGAAGTACTCCGACAGCGCCTCGCCCTCTGCGGTGGCTAGTGCCCGGCGCGGGCCTCGCTCCCCCCGGAACACCGGGCGCGACGCCACGTCGACGAGCTGCTCGTCGAGCCGGTCGAGCAGGAAGCCCTCGATGGTCCGCGACAGCGCGACGTTCGTGACGATCAGGACGGCGGCGACCGCCACGAGCCCGAGGACGAGCCGGCGGCGCAGCGACATCCGCTCAGGCCACCCGCACGCTGTAGCCGACGCCCCTCACCGTGTGGATGAGCGGCGGGCCCAGCGTGTCGATCTTCTTGCGCAGGTAGCTGATGTAGGTCTCCACGACCGTGGCGTGGCCGCCGAAGTCGTACTGCCACACGTGGTCGAGGATCTGGTTTCGGCTGAGGACCTTGCCCGAGTTCACGAGCAGGAAGCGGAGCAGCTTGTACTCGGTGGGCGAGAGGTCGATCACCTGGCCGGCCCGGCGGACGATGTGGGCCTCGTCGTCCATCTCGAGGTCGGCGATTGCCAGCTTCGAGCTGCCGTTGGAGATCCCCTGGCGGCGGAGGATCACCTGGATGCGGGCGATGACCTCCTCCAGGCTGAAGGGCTTGGTGACGTAGTCGTCACCCCCGATGGTCAGCCCCTGCACCTTGTCGTCCACCGCGTCCCGAGCGGTGAGGAACAGCACCGGCACCTTGTCGCCGTCCATCCGCATGCGCCGCACGATCTCGAAGCCGTCGAGGTCGGGGAGCATGACGTCGAGGAGGACGAGGTCCGGTGCGAGCTCCTCCACCGCCTTGAGGCCTTCGCGGCCGGTCGCCACTACCCGCACGTCGAACCCGAAATGGCGCAACGCCGACTCTAGGAGGAACCTGATGTTCTCCTCGTCGTCCACGACCAGGACCCTTGCCTTCCCGCTGTCGTTCATGCTCCCAGTGTGGCCGTCGTTCCTGTGAGTTCCCTGAGAACCCGCTGCGGGCCGGCTGGGCGCCCCGGTGCGTGTGCTCAGTGTTCACGCCGGGTAACAGGGGTGCGACGTGACCTCATCCCCCCAACAGCCCTCGGCGTTGACGGCGCTGCGCGCCGCAGACTCCGTCGAGAACGACAGGGAGCACCTCGACTCCCTCGTGACACAACTCCTCAACGACCTGCGCAACACCCTCCTCGGCGTGCAGATCCTGCTCGCCGTGCTCGCGGCGGTCTCCTCGTCGGCGCTGCTCGTCGCGCCCGCCCAGTATCACCGGCTCCGGTGGAATCACGAGCCCCGTCCCGAGACAATGCGGCTCGGCCGGAGGCTGGCGACGGCAGGCAGCGCGTCGCTGGCGGTTGCGGTGAT
>JAHWJQ010000128.1 GCA_019348305.1 Actinomycetota bacterium | reverse complement strand
TCTGGCCAGAAGGTCACGTTGGTACCGGTACGTCCGCGAGGAGCGGGCCCGACCACCTGGACCTTGCCCACCGGCTTGCCACCCTTGATGAACTCGAGGCGGTGGCGCTGGCCGTTCTTGTCGACCTCGGCGATGAGCCGGGACGACAGGGCGTTGACCACCGACACGCCGACGCCGTGCAGCCCGCCGGACACCTTGTAGCCCCCCCCACCGAACTTCCCGCCGGCATGCAGCACGGTCATGATCACCTCGAGGGTGCTCTTGCCCTTGTGCCTGCCCTTCGTATACGGCTCGACGGGGATGCCCCGGCCGTTGTCGGCCACCCGGCAGCCGCCGTCGGCCAGAAGGGTGATGTCGATGCGGTCGCAGTAGCCGGCCATGGCCTCGTCGACGGAGTTGTCGACCACCTCGCGAACGAGGTGGTGCAGCCCCGTGAGCCCGGTCGAGCCGATGTACATGCCGGGGCGGCGACGGACCGCCTCCAAGCCCTCCAGCACGTCGATGTTCTCCGCCCCGTACGACCCATTACCGCCAGGTTTCGGGCCCCGGTTGCGGGGCTCGTCGGGTGGTTCCGTCATCGCTTGTTGCGCCACGGCGCGGCCTCTCGGAAAGGGGGTCGGAAAACGGGCATCTCAGCCGTAAAACAGCAGGTCAACGGCCCAAAATGCAATGCTTGTAGTTTACCAGAGACAGGTCCTCGCCATACCGTTCGCAGCCTCAGACGCGACCGTCGCCGCTTTGGACGTGGATCTCGATCCGGCTGACCACGCCGGCCCCCGCAACCTGGTCGAGGCGGGCCAGCAAGGTCGTCGTCAGATAGCGCAACTGGGTGGCCCATGGGGGCTGGTCGACGGCCACGCTTAACACGCCGTCGCGCAGCGACACCGGGCGGCTGTGGATTGCCACCATGGGCCCCACCGCCTCTTCCCAACGCGAGAAGACGGCGCCCAGCGCCGAGGCAGTGGGCGCCCCCAGGCGCCGGGCCAGGGAGTCCAGCCCGTCGCAGACGGGGCGCGGGTCGCCGTGGCCTGCGTCACCCATGGCTCACATCACCCGCCCGCCAGCAACCCGGACGAGGTGAGCCGCCCGGGCGCCCTCGGGCACCAGGCCCGCGGTCGTCAAGAGAGCCTGACCGGGGGGCAGGTGGGTGAGCAGCGCCGCGGCACGCTGGGGATCGAGCTCGGAAAAGACGTCGTCGAGAAGGAGGACCGGCGCTTCGCCCACCTGTTCGCTCACGAGGCGGTGTGCACCTAGGCGCAGGCCGAGGGCCAGCGATCGCTGCTCGCCCTGTGAGGCGTGGGTGCGGGCAGGTAGGCCGGCGATGGCCAATGCGAGCTCGTCTCGGTGCGGCCCCACGAGTGATACCCCACGACGGAGGTCGTCGCTCCGGGTGTCGGCCAGGGCGTCATCGAGCGACCCGGTCCAGGACTGCTGGTAGCGCAGCGTCACGTCGGCGGCGGAGTGAGCGACCTGGTCGTAGGCCTTGGCCACCTCGGGCTCGAGCGCGGTGAGCAGCGCTTGGCGTGCCACGGCCAAGGCCTCCCCGGTGGCGGCCAGCTTGGCGTCCCAGACGTCGAGGGTGACCTCCACCTCAGGCGACAGCCTTCCCCCGCTCTGGCGCAGCAGCGTGTTGCGCTGGCGCAGGATCCGATCGAGGTCGCGCTGGAGCGCGTCGTGTTTGGGATGCAGCGCCACCAGGATCTCGTCCAAGAAGCGCCGGCGCTCACCCGGCCCCCCTTTGACCAGCACCAGGTCGTCCGGGGCGAACACGCTCACCCGTAGCGCCCCCAACAGGTCCCGGGCCCGCCGCAGCGGCTGTCGGTTCACCTGCACCCGGTCCCGCCCCGTGGTGTTGAGCTCGGCTTCGAGAAGGACCGGCCGGCCGGCTCGCTCGCCCTCTGCACGCACCACGGCCCGAGCGCAGCCACCGCGAATGAGTGCCTCGCCGGGAACGGCCCGGAACGACGACAACGTCGCCAGGTAGCCGATGGCCTCGAGGAGGCTGGTCTTTCCCTCGCCATTGGCACCCATGATGATCGTGAGCCCCTCTGGAGCCGGCGCCAGCTCGGCCGATTCGTAGTTGCGGAAGTCGGTGAGCCAGAGGCGGGTCACCCGCACGGGCAGCGCCGATCAGTTGGTGAGGCGCACCGGCATGAGCAGGTACAGGTAGTTCCCGCCCTCGGTGGCCCGCACGGTGGCCGGCTTCATGGGATCGATGGTCTCGAGGGCGATCTCCTCGCTCGCCACCGCCTCGAGACCGTCGATGAGGAACGACGGGTTGAAGCCCATTACCAATTCGGTGCCCTCGTACTTGGCCTCGAGGTCTTCGGTGGCCTGGCCGAGCTCCTGGGTGATGACGGTGCATTCCACCCCGTCCGCTTTGAGCGAGACCCGCACGGGGGTGATCGCGTCTTTGACGAGGAGGCGGACCCGGCGCACCGCGTCGAGCAGGGCATCGCGGTTCACCGTCAACCGATTCGGATAGCTGTCGGGGATCAACTTCTGGTACGGAGGGAACTCACCCTCGATCAGCCGCGTAGTGAGCCGCACCTGGCCCACCTCGAAGGAGGCATCGCGCTCGGCCAGGCGCACGGTGACAGAGCTGGCGTTGCTCAGCAGCCGCTGGACCTCGGCCAAAGCCCGCGACGGGATCAGCACCCGTTGGTCCTCACCCAGCACGGTGGTCCCCGGCAGGTCGCGCACCGCCAAGCGGTACCGGTCGGTCGCAACGAGGCGTAGGCCAGGACGCTCGGAGCCGCCGGTGCCTTCGCCGGTGAGCAACACGCCGCTGATCACCGGCAACGAGTCGTCGTTGCTCGCCGCTCTGACGACCTGGCGGAGAGCCTCGGCCAGGTCGGCGGCCACCAGGGTCACAGCGTCGGCAGCACCGGTGACCACCTCGGCCGGGAAGGGCAGGCGGGGGAACTCGTCGGCCGGCAGGATCCGGACGGCGAACTGCGAACGCCCAGAAGTGATGCGGACATCGTCGTCGCGGGACTCGAACGTCACCGCGCCGGGCTCGAGTGCACGCACGATGTCGGTGACCAACCGGGCGGGAAGGACGGCAACCCCGTCGGCCAGCCCTTGCACCTCGGTCTCCACCTGGATCGTGAGGTCGAGATCGCTGCCGGCGAGCAGGAGCTGGTTGCCCACCGTCTCGAGACGCACGCCGGAAAGCACGGGCAGCGCTCCGCCACGGGTGGCCACCGCCCTGCCTGCCGTGCCTAGGGCTTCAACCAGGGTGTCACGCTCGCATCGGAACTTCACGTGCTTGTTCTTCCGTTTCTCTCTTTAGAAAACTTCAGATGCAGTAGATGGTGCTGTGGATTGTGGAAAATCGGTTGTCGCCGCAGGTCACGCCCATTGAGCGGGTGTGGGTGACCGTCCCAGGTTCCCACAGGGGTGGGACGGCCACGGGGGATCCCCGTGGATGACGCCGGGGTTTCCCCAGGAATGACAAACCGCCGACACAGCATCGTCCCCGCGACAGGCACAGCCCTCAGACCCCTTTTTTGATGTGGTGCATCAGTTCGCTGACCTGGTCGTAGATCTGGCGGCGCTCCTTCATGAGCCCTGAGATCTTTTCGACCGCGTGCATCACGGTGGTGTGGTCGCGCCCTCCGAACTGTCGGCCGATGGCGGGGTAGCTGTAGTCGGTGAGCTCGCGGAACACGTACATCCCGATCTGGCGTGCTGTGACCAGGGGCCGACGCCGGCTCGCGCCGCAGAGCTCTTCGACGTCGAACCCGAAGGTCTCTGCCGTCGCCTCGAGGATCACTTGGGGCGTGATCGTCCGGGGTTGGTCGGAGGTGACGATGTCGGCCAGCACCAACTCGGCCAGAGCCCGTGTGGCCGGCTCGTGGTTGAGGCTGGCGTAGGCCGAAACGCGGAGGAGCGCTCCTTCGAGCTCGCGGATGTTGTTCTTGATGTGGACGGCGATGAAGTCGAGGATCTCGTCGGGGATGGTCCCGCCGTCGGAGTCGGCCTTCTTGCGCAAGATGGCGAGGCGCGTCTCGAGGTCGGGCGGTTGCACATCGGTGATGAGCCCGCACAGGAAGCGGCTGCGGAGGCGTTCTTCGAGGGTGACGAGCGACTTGGCGTGACGGTCCGAGGTGATGACGATCTGGCCGCCGGCGCCGTGGATGGTGTTGAAGGTGTGGAAGAACTCTTCCTGCGTCGCCTCTTTGTTCTCCAGGAACTGGATGTCGTCGACGAGCAGCACGTCGCACTCTCGGTACCGCCGCTTGAACTCTTGTTTGGTGTTCGTTCGGACGGCGTCGATGAACTCGTTGGTGAATGTCTCGGTGGAGACATAACGGATCGTTTTTGATCCGTAGTGCTCGCCGACGTAGTGGCCGATGGCGTGGAGAAGATGGGTTTTCCCCAGCCCCGCCTCGCCGTGGATGAACAGCGGGTTGTAGCTGCGGGAGGGGGTTTCGGCTACCGACAAAGCGGCGGCGTGGGCGAAGCGGTTGGAGGCGCCGATGACAAAGGTGTCGAAGGTGTACTTGGGGTTGAGTGGCAGGCGGATCTCGGCGCCGCCCCCCAGGCCGGAGGGTCGTGGCGGCCTGCCGCCGACGCCCGGTCCAGGTGCCGAGGGGACCGGGAAGTAGTGGTCACCGCTGGTCAGAGAGCTGTAAGCGTCGTCGAACTGGTCCTGGCCGACCGTGCGGACCAACAGGTCGACGGCGACTCCGCCACCCGTGATCCCCGCTACCGCATCGCGCAGGACACCCAGATGGCGAGCCTCGATGCGCTCCTTCACCAACGCGTTGGGAACGGCCAGCACCAGCTGGTCCCCGCTGTAGGACACAGGTTGGATGCCCTGGAAGAAGCTCTTCCAGGTCGACTCCGACATCTGCTCTTGGAGGGCGACCGCACATGCCATCCACAACCCCTCGGCCTCTGTCACCTGCGCTTCGCCTCCCCGAGACCTTGTCCATCCACAATGCCGTCCACATCTGTGGATACCGCCTGTCCACCCTGGGACAAGGATCAGGTGCCGGGGGAAGTGCGGCGTTCGAACCTTGTTGCTGCAAGGGCGAGGGGCCGAACGTAGCACCGGCCCACCCCGGCTTCTACGCCCGGATGGAAAAAATCCGCCCGGGGCTCTACCGTTATGACGTTGCGCACTGGCCGGGGGAGGCTGGCCGCGCGCACAGCGTCCCGCCTCGCCGGTTCCGATCTGGCGCGGCGGCCCCCCGAGGCCGCAGGAGGCTAGGTGAAGCGACCGTTCCAGCCCAACAACCGAAAGCGGGCCAAGCGCCACGGGTTTCGGCACCGCATGGCTACCAGGGCGGGCCGCGCCGTGCTCAAGGCGCGTCGCGACAAGGGCCGCCAGCGCCTGTCGGCCTGAGCCATACGACCGCGATGGAGCCCGCTGGGGCGCGATCGCCGGCGCTGTGGCGGGTGCGAGAGCGCTGTACCTTCGCGACGCTGCGCAGCAGCCGGTGCCGTGCTCGCAGCGGCCCCCTCTGGATCGCCTGGGCGCCGGCAGCCGCCGACGAACCGCCCAGGCTGGCCTTTGCCATCGGCCGGCGGGTAGGAGGGGCGGTAGTCCGCAACCGCCTGCGCAGGCAGTTGCGGGCGGCATTCGCCGATGCCTGCCCTGGTCCCGGTGCTTATCTGATGGGCGTCGGCCCCGAGGCGGCGCGCCTCTCCTTCGGCGAGCTCGGTGTGCTGGTGCGCACAGCGCTGCACGCGCTCAGCCGATGAGGCCCGGCGCGGTGGCGCGGGGCCTCACCTTCGCAATCCGCATCTACCAGGGCGTCCGGGCTGGGCGCCCCTCCCCTTGTCGCTTCGTCCCATCCTGTTCCGCCTACGGCCTCGAAGCCATCGAGCACCACGGCGCCGTTCGTGGAACCTGGCTCACCCTTCGCCGCCTGTCCCGCTGTCGGCCCTGGGGCGGGTCCGGCCTCGATCCCGTTCCCGACTAGGAAGTCGCCCATGTTCGACCTCGTGTTCAGCGGCCTGGCAGGGCTGTTGAGCTTCTTCTACAGCCTCATCCCCAACTACGCGATTGCCATCGGCCTGCTGACGCTCACCGTCATGGTCCTGCTGTTCCCCCTCAACGCCAAGGGCATGAGGTCCATGGCGGCGATGAGCAAGCTGAGCCCCGAGCTGAAGCGAATCCAGGCCAAGCACAAAAACGACAGGGTCAAGCAGAACGAAGAGGTGATGGCCCTCTTCAAGGAGCATCGGGTCACTCCTTTCGGCGGCTGCCTCCCCTTCCTCTTCCAGGCGCCGGTGCTGTTCGTCATGTACAACGTGATCCGCGGCCTCACTCACCGCGGGCCTGACGGGACCTTCGACCCCAAGTACCTCGACCACGGCTCGACCCTCTACCGGGCGCTGCGAGGCGAG
>JAHWJQ010000127.1 GCA_019348305.1 Actinomycetota bacterium | reverse complement strand
TCGTCGCCACCACGATCGGCGCGCAGGGGATCGAGGTGCCGCCCGGCATCACCCCGATCATCGTGACCGACGACCCGGCCGAGCTCGGCGCGGCCGTCGTCCGCCTGCTCACCGACAACGACGAGTGGCGGGCCCGCCGCGCCGATGTCGAGGCGCTGCACGCCTTCTGGCGCGACTCGCCCAGCGCGACCTGGACCGACGTCGTCGACGCCGCACTCTCCGAGAGGTAACGGATGTCCCGCTACGCCCGCGAGCTCGACCTGCGCCAGCTGAACCCGGACCAACGCGGCTGGATCCAGGAGCACCTCATCTACACGCACGGGCGCGGCTTCGTCGCCGCCCCGGCCAACCGCGTCGACAGCGGCGGCCGCCCCGACTTCGTCATCGGCAACATCCCGCCGAGCGGGCCGCTGGAGATCGACCAGTCGCGCATCTACTACGGCGAGCTCTCACCGGACTACTCGGTCGTCAACACCGAGCAGCCCGAGATCGACGGCCCGCAGGGGCTGACGCGGGCGGGTGTGGAGGTGGAGCCCGGTGCTGTGGAGGCGACCTTCAACTACACCGGCGACGGCGGGGTCCAGCTGACCCGGGGGCGACGGGTCGTCCAGCCCCAGGCCTGCGCCGTTCCGCGCCGCCGTCAGCAGGACCTTGCGCAGGTACGGCGCGTCCTGCGCGCTCGCGCCGGTGTCGACCAGGGGCAGCGCCGCCTCGAGCAGCCGGTCGGCCAGCGCGTGGCGGAGCACCTCGAGCTTCTTCTCCAGCTCCGGCGTCGGCTGCTCGTCGTGGTCGAGGTCGACCTCGACTGCCACACTTCGCTCTTCCATCACCCATCCCCCGGTGCGCCGCTCGATCGAGGCTAACGCGGCGGTACCGTCGTCGAGGCGTCGCGCCCGTGCCGGGGTAATGTGAGGTGGCAAGTGACCGCGGCGTCGACGGGGAAGTTCGCCACCGGCGATACTTCTGCCCTTCGGTGCCCGTCGCCGCCCGACCGGCACGTACCAGTTCTGCCCGTCCCCCGTGAACGATCCCTCCGCCCCGAGCGCCCGATGGAGGTCGAGTGGGCTCACCCGCGTGCTGGTGCCCGCGGCGGCGGTCGTGGTGCTCATGGCCCTCGTCGCCGTAAGCGTGAACGTGACGGGCTACGGGCTCGGCCGTCGAGAACAGGAGGGCCCGGGGACGACGGTGGCGTTGAGCGAGGCAGGACGCGAGCTCCTGGCAGTTCTGGAGAAGGCTCGCACGGTCACCTTCCACGGCCGCTACACGGCGATGGCGGCCGAGTTTCCCGATGCGACCATCCGGGTCGAAGCGTGGCGGCGCCCGCCCCGCGCCCGCCAGGACACCGAGATCGTCCAGGACGGCCAGGTGCGGCGCACGCGGTCGCTGGTCCTCGACGGAGAGGCGGTGCAGTGCGTCCAGGCCGGGGACACCGCATGGGCATGCCGAAAGCTGCCCCCGGGCCAGGAGGCTGGCTACGACCCGATCCTCGCCGAAGTGGCCGAGCAGATCCCGACGAGCCGCGTCAGCGCGCGGGACTCCGTGATCCGGGGCGAGCCCGCCCGCTGCTTCACGCTCGCCGGTCGTGAGCGGTCCACGCAGTTCTGCGTGAACCGTGAGCGGATCCCCGTCCGCGTGGGCTCGCACGGGGTGGCGTCGCGAGGGGTGACCCTCGAGCTCACGGAACTGGGGCGTGACGTGCCAGACCAGGTGTTCGACCCGCCCGCGCCACCCTCCTGAGTCAGGCGGTGGGCCGCGCCGGGGGCTCGAACACCTCGGGATCGACCGCGTCGTCGGCCTCCTGCAGCTCGAGCCGGGCGGAGCCGGTGGCCAACAGCAGCAGCGTCCCCCGGCGGTTGAAGCACAGCTCGGCCGATTGGTCGGGCCCCGACACGACGAAACAACGCGCCGCCTCGCCATTGATGGATGCATCGCGGGCCACGACGCTGCGGCCCTCGAGATCGTCGAGCACGGCCGTTTCCGGCTCGGGCGGGGCCGCGCTCCGGCGGCAGGTCCAGGGCCCCTGCTCGGTGCGCCGGCAGGCAACGTCTCCCTCCGGTCGGTGGATGGAGGCTGAGCGCACCACGGCGCCGTCGGGGCCACGCGCTTCGGTCTCCTGGCGGTAGCGACCCGGGCTCCGCCACAGCTCCAGGCGGCCGCCGTCAGAGGTCGAGTAGACGGCGTGCAACCGCTTTGCCCGGCCGGCGGCCAACAGGCGGAGGAGCTCCTGGCGTTCGGGGCTCACACCCACCGGGCCCTGCACGAGCGGGCGTTCCCGGCGCGGCGATGGTGTGTCGTCGTCACGCAGCGCGACCACCGCGGCGACCGCCCCCGCCACCAGAAGCACGGCCACAGTCGCCACCGCCGCTGGCCGCCGGGACTTGCGGCTCCCTGGCGGGGCTGTGCCCTCAGCCACCTGATCCCGCCGGGGGTTCGAGATCGGCGTCGCCAACCGTGCGTTCGAGCTTCAGGATCTCGATCCGCTGGGGCCCCGACAGCACCCGCAGCGGGACGCCGTCAGCGGTGGTGCACACGGCCTCCCGGCCGGTCGCCACCTCGGTGAAGCAACGGGCGGGGCGGCCCACCACCGTCTCGTCGGTCACCGCCAGCTCCACGCCGGCGACGGCGTCGCGCACCGCGTCGAGGATCACCCCTGCCGGTTCGACCTCCCCACCGGGCTGGCACGCCCACGGCTCCTGCCCGCTGCGCGCGCACCGGTAGGCGCCGCTCGGGTTGCGTACCGCACTCGAGGACAGCCCCGAGCTGCCGATCACCACGTCCAGCCTCCCGTGGGGCGGCCGGTTCCACAGCTCGAACCGCACCTCGCCGCCGTCGCCGTCGTTCTGCCTGGCCACCCACCGGGCATGGAAGGTGGAGCCCCGGGCCTGTTCGAGCAGGGCCAGCAGCTCCGTCGCTCCCGGACCGGGCGGTGCCGTCGTGGTCGGCGCCGGCGCCGACGTGGACGTACTCGTGGGGGACTGGTCCTGCTGGCCGGCGGCCGGGCCCACGTCACCGCGGTCGGGCCCGCAACCGGCCAGGGCGAGGCTCAGCGCGAGAAGGCCGAGCAGTGACGAGAAGGGTCGCCCGAAGGGCCGGCTCACGAGGGAGTCAGAGTAACGACGACGTGGAGAGGACTTCGTCCTCGGCCTTCACCTGCAAGGGCGACGACTCGCCGCTCTGGGCCGGATTACCCGCCTCGTCGACCGCCACCACCCGGTAGTGGTAGACGCCCACGCCCACGAACCCGGTGAGTGACTGGTCCTTGCCGTCCCACAGGGTGAAGCCATTGATGGTGGAGCCGACGGTGTCGGAGTTGAGCTGGTGGACTCCGCCGTCGATGCGGCGCACGGCGTAGCCGGTCTCGTCATAGACGATGACCGCGATTCGCACGGACTTCGAAAGCTTCTCGGTGACCGTCCAGTGGAGCTTGGCCTGTTGCTCGCCGAGGAACCCGCCCCCGTCGAGCAGCTTGTACCAGACCTGCGGATCGGCGGAGGTGGCCTTGACCTGGGGCGAGGTGACGTCGACGGGCACCAGCAGCTCGCGGGCGGTTTCCTGCCTGCCCGCGAGGTCCACCGCCCGGTACAACACGGTGTTGACCCCCTCCGGGAGCGTGAACGGCTTGGTGTAGGTGACCCAGGTGCCGCCGCCGAGGCTGTAAACGATGGCCCCGACACCTGAGTTCTGGTCGCCGTCCACGGCGCGCAGAGTGACCAGCGGCAGCTCCCGCCACCAGCCGGCGGCCGCCGCCGCCGGAGGCGACGTGCGCAAGGAGGTGACCGGCGCGGACCGGTCGACGAAGAACCGCCGCACCTGCATGGTCGAGCGCCGGCCGGCGACGTCGACGGCGAAGGAGCGCACCGTGTGCACGCCTTCTGGGAGGGTGAGCGGGCCGGTCACCGGCATGAAGCGGGCGCCGTCGACCGAGACGCACACGCCGGACGCCGAGCGGGGGTTGTCACCGTTGGCGTTGTAGCTGCACAGGTCGGACACGTCCGGGTCGTGAGCCTGGTCGACGCCCGCGCCCGGCGCAGGGTCGGTGGCGCTCATGGCGACCGAGGGATTGGTCAGGTACCAGTCGGCGCCGCCGTCGGGCGGAGGGGCGGTGATGGCGGCGAACGGATCATCGATGTCGGCCTTCACCGAGACACACTGCGCGGCGCTGGCGTTGCCCGCCACGTCGGTGGCCCAGGCACAGACGTTGGACAGTCCGGGGCCGAGGCGGAACGAACCGGTGTAGGGCTGCGGCGAGCCGCCGTTCAGCGTGTAGGTGATGGCCGCCACGCCCGAGCCGTCGCGCTGGTCGCTCGCTCCGATCTCGACGAAGGGCAGCTTGTCGTGCCAGCCGTTGTTGCCGCCGGCGCGGCCGGGGGAGACCACGAGCGCGGGCACGGGCGGGTCTACGTCGACCATTAGCCTCACGCCTTCTTCGACCCGGCGGTTCCCGAAGCGGTCGACCGCGCTCCAGGCCACCTGGTGACGGCCGGTACCGAGGTCCGCGGGGGGCACCGAGCAGGGGCTGTCACATTCGACGAAGCCGCCGTTGTCGACCCGGTAGCGGAACCGGCCACTGGCCGGCGCCCCGACCCCCGCACCGTCGCTGTAGCCGCCCAGCTCGACGGCGGGGACGGTGTCGAACCAGCCGCCCTGGCCGGTGGGGACCGGGCTGGTGAAGCCGTCGACGGTGAGGGAGCCGGACGGCGCCGAGGCATCGACCCTGATGACCTTGCACGACTCGGTGCTCACGTTGCCGGCCCCGTCGGTAGCCCGGTAGCAGAGGGTGTGGATGCCGTTGTCGAGCCTCGGCGGGTTGGTGGCGTCGTAGGTGAGGTAGGTGGGCGAGGGCGCCAGGCGGTACTCGATGCTGCGCACCCCGGAGGCACCCAGTTGGTCGACGGCGCCGAGGGCGACGAAGGGCTTGACGCTGAACCACTCCTCGGTGCCAACCAGCTCGTCGGGTGCCCTGGGCACGGTGGAGAGGACCACCCGGGGGGCCTGGTCGTCGAACTTGAAGGGCCGGCTGGGCATCGGAGACGGCGTTCGAGGGTCGTCGTCGTCGAAGAAGCGGTTCCCCGAGGAGTCGATGGCGGTGTAGGAGACCGTGTGCTCGCCGGGCTGGAGCAGGGCCAGCGTCGTGCTGGGCACCGGACACGGATCGGCCGTGCATTCGGTATCGCTGCCGTTGTCGAAGTGGTAGGCGTAGGGCTTGGGGCCGATGGTCGTCCGGTCGAGGGCGCCGTCGTCGTAGCCGCCGAGCTCGATCGCCGGTCGCCCTCTGTACCAGCCGCCGTCGCCGTCGGGTGTGCCGGGGGTGAAGGTGACGGTGGCGTCGGGTGCGTTCTGGTCGAGGATCACCGTACGGGGAGCCACGAAGGTGTTGCCGGCGTTGTCGATGGCCTTCAGCTCGATGACCTTGATGCCGTCCCCCCCCTGGAGGTCGAGACTCTGCGGCCCGAGGCTGCAGGGGGCGAACGCAGGGGGGGTCGTGCCCTGGGTGTAGCTGCGGCATTCGGCCCGCTGGTACCCCGACAGGTTGCCGGGATCCGACGCGGTGAAGCTGACCGCGATGCGCTGCGCCGTGAAGGCGGTGTTGTGGGTGGGGGTGGGGATGGCCGCCGTCGGCTTCCCGGCGTCCACGCCGATCACCCGGTCGACGCCGGCCGGCAACCGCTCGACGAAGCAGTCGGCGTCGTCGTTCACGCCGCCGGCGTCACCCGAGGTGAGGCAGTTGTTGCCGGCCGTCCTCGGCCGCAGGGCGATGGTGTAGAGCCCCAGGTACTCCGAGGTGGGCGGCGTCGGCAGGGGCACGGTGACGATGGCCTGGGCGTTGGGCGGCTCGACCCGGTCGAGGGTGACCGTGGCCTGGCCCAGCTTCGTCGCGGTGGCGCCCACCAGGGTGCCGCAGGGATTGGACGCCGTGGGCTGCACGGGCGAGGGGCTGGGCGGGGGCGCCGGCAGGTTCGGGTCGCTGGCGGGCGCCCCCAGGTGGGGGGCGAACAGCGGCGCCAGCTGGGCCTCGAGCGGCTCGCCGGCGCTTATGGGCTTGGCGATGGCGCAGACGGCGACGCTGATCGGCTTGGAGACGCTGCCGCCCAGCCCGGCGGCCACGAAGGGCACGGCCACGGACGGCGCCGGATCGGTCGGCGCGTCCTTCGTGCCCTTCTGCCAGAAGACGGGGAAGCCCCGCACCAGGCTGGCCGGCGTCTCGTCGAGCACCAGCCGGCCCGGCTGGCCGTCATCGCCGGCGCCGGTGTCCCAGCACAGCGAGTCGTTGCCGGAGACGCCGTTGGACAAATCGGGCACCACGCCGGTGGGGATGGGGGCGACGACCTTGACCACGCCGCCGCCACCGCCGCCGCCCGCACCGA
>JAHWJQ010000126.1 GCA_019348305.1 Actinomycetota bacterium | reverse complement strand
TGGAAGGTCGTGAGGCCCCGGGCGACCATGTCCTTGGTGTTCATGGGGCCAACAGGCTCATCACCAGGCCGTCGAGGATGTCGGACTCCGAGACCAGGCACTCGTCGAAGTCGAAGTACCGCAGGATGCCGACGAGGATGAGCGCGCCGCCGACGATGACGTCGACCCGCGCCTCCTCCAAGCCGGGGTTGAACCTCCGCGCCTCCCGGGGCTCGGTAGCCAGGGTGCGAAAGACGTCCTCGGCTGCGGCTCTGGTCAGGACGAAGTGGTGGATGCGGTCACGGTCGTAGGTCTGAAGGCCGAGCTCCACCGCCGCCATCGTCGTCACGGTCCCGGCCAGGCCCACCAGCCGAGCCGCTTCCCGCGTCTCGGGCACCTCGCGCACCACGTCGTCCAGGTGGGTGCGCACCACGCTCAGAGCGTCGGCCAGCTCGCCGGCGTCGGGCGGGTCGCCGCGGAGGAACCGCTCGGTCACCCGCACGCACCCGAGGTCGACCGACCAGATGCCGCTCGGCTCCTCCCTGCCCACCACGAACTCGGTGGACCCACCGCCGATGTCCACGACCAGGAACGGCCCTTCGCTGGCGTCGAGCTCGGCGGTTGCGCCGGCGAAGGAGAGCCGTCCCTCCTCTTCGCCGCTCAGCAGTTCGGGCCGCACGCCCACCAGCTCCTCGGCCACGGCGAAGAGCTCCTCACGGTTGGCGGCATCGCGAGCTGCGGAGGTCGCCGCCATCCTGACCCGCTCGACGCCGTGGCGGTCCATCACCTGTCGGTAACGGCGCAGCGTCTCCGCCACCCGATCGAGTGCCTCGGGCTTCAGACGCCGGTCGGCATCGACATCCTGGCCTAGCCGGGTGATGGTGTTGTGGCGCTCGAGGGGCCCGGCCCCGTCATGGATGAGCAGGCGGGTCGAGTTGGTGCCGCAGTCGATGGCGGCCACGGGGGGGCGGCGGGCGGCCGCGGCGGGGGCGCTCACGGCTGACGGCCGAGCCGCTCGTCCACCCAGCGCCCCACCGGATCGTCGCCGCCGGCGAGGAACCAGGCGTAATGGGCGTGCAGGCACTTGACGCCCCGCCGCGTGCCTCCCACCCCGCCGGTGGGGCGCAGGCCGGTCCAGTCCGGCGGCAGGGCGGCGTCGCGCTCGGCAGCGTAACGGCGGTGGGCGTCGGCGAGCCCCTGAGGGTCGACGGCGGCTTCGGCCGCCCTCACACCTCCGCTCGACTCGAGGCGGCTCACCGCGGCCCGCAGCTCGACCCCGACGAGCCAGTACCGCGTGGGCATGGGCCGCCCGTCGTCGAGGATCGGCGCGTTGCGGATCACGACGGGCTCGGAGGACCCATCCCGCACCACCACCTCGAAGGCCCCCTGCGGCGCCCGACCCAGGAGCTTGCCCACACGGACGAGATCGTCAGCGCCGGTTGCCCCCGGCCGTTCGGCGCGGGCGCGGCTACTGCTCGGCATCGGCCAGCCCCCGAACCGCGAAGGCGCAGAGCACCACCATCCCGCCGGCCAGGGCCACCAGGCCCGGCCACGTCTGGGCCCAGGTGACCGGGCCGATGAACCCCTGGCGCCCCAACGCCAGGATGCTGGTCATCGGGTTGAGGGTGGCAACCGTGCGCAGCCAACCCGACATGATCGCCAAAGGTACCTGCGCCGTCGACAGGAACACGGCGAGAAAGATGCCCACCTGCATCAAGGGCGCCGCCCGCTGGTCTCGCAGCCGCAGGGCCAGCCCGACGCCCCAGCCCGCGGCGATGACCGCCACTCCCTCGGCCGCCACCAGCAGCGTCAGCAGCCCCGCCGGGCCGCCCCGCAGCCGGGCCCCTGCCACCAGACCGGTGGCAAGTACCACCGCCAGCGGCACGAAGGCACGAACCACTGCGCCCAGGATGGGCCCCGCCACCAGACCGAGCCGCGAGACCGGCGCCAGCAGGAGACGGTCGAAGAACCCGCCCTGCAGGTCACGCACCACGCTGAGGCCGACATTGACGCCACCGAAAGCGGCGCTCTGCACGACGGCCATCGGCAATATCCAGTCGATCATGTTGTCGACCGGGAAGCCCGGCAGCATGGTGAGGGCGCCGTAGGCGCCGCTGAACGCGATCACCAAGAAGATGGGGAACACCAGCGAAGGCACCACCACCGACGGGATGCGCCGCATCAGCAGCAGGTTGCGACCGGCCAGCGCCAGGGCGGTGCCGCGGCTGTTCACCTCGCAGCCAGCCGTGAGCGCAACGCCGCCAGGCACAGCACGAGCGACACGCCGGCAAGCGCGGCCACGATGGTCAGCGCCCTGATGGCATCACCGACGTGGAAGCCCCCGAGGATGAGGGCACGGACGGACTCGATCATGAACGACAGCGGGTTCAGCGAGGCGACGGTCTTGAACCAGCCCGACATGAGCTCGCGGGGAAAGAACGCCGACGAGGTGAACAGCGAGATGAAGAACACGGGGAACGCGGCCTGCACCACCTCCGAAGAGCCGGTCTTGAGAGCGATGGCGACCGACAGCCCGCCGATGGCCATGGCCAACAGCATGGCCACCGCCACGATGGTCAAGACCGCCCCGGGCCCGCCCCGGATGTGGGCGCCGAAGGCGGTGAGGACAGCCATGAACACAAGGGCCTGAAGGGCGCCAAGGACAGCCGCGCCGGCCAGCCGGGCCACCACGATGCCGGGGCGGGAGACAGGGGAGGAGATGAGGCGGTCGAAGAACCCGTCCTGGATGTCGACGGCCATGTCGCTGCCGCCGGCGGTGGCACCGAAGAGCACCCCCTGCACCACTGCCGACGCTACGGCGAAGTCGAGGAAGGAGTCGGCCGGGAACCCCGGGAGGCGGGTGGCCCTCCCCATCGCGCCGGTGGTGAGGGCGGTGAAGACGAGGGGGAACACCATGGACGGGACCCACATCTGCGGTTGGCGGAGCGTGTTGAGGATCGAGCGTCGAGAGAGGCTTACGACCCCGCCGGCGCCGCTCACGGTGCAGCCACACCGAGATCGGCGTCGGCCCCCTCCAGTCGCCGGCCGGTGGCCTCGACGAACACGTCGTCCAGGCTGGGCGCAGTGAGCTCCATCGACACCGGCTGCACTCCCACGTGGTCAAGGGCCCGGACCACCGCCGCCAGCCCCTGGGCCCCGTTGGCAAGATGGACGGCCAGTCCTCCGGGTCTCGCCGGGGCCGGTTCGCCGAAGCGCTGGAGCACCTCGGCCGTCTTGCCCACGTCGGCCTCCGGCACCACCAGGTGCAGGCTGGGCTCTCCCACCTGGGCCTTGAGCGCCGCCGGTGACCCCTCCCGCACGATGCGCCCCCGGTCGATGATGGCGACCCGGCCGGCCAACTCGTCGGCCTCCTCCAGGTACTGGGTGGTGAGGAACACGGTGGTGCCCTGGTCGGTGTTGAGGCGGCGCACCTCCTCCCACAATGAGATGCGGCTCATCGGGTCGAGGCCCGTGGTGGGCTCGTCCAGGAAGAGCACGGACGGCTGGTGGATGAGCGCCATGGCGAGGTCGAGCCGCCGGCGCATCCCGCCGGAGTAGGTGCCAACGCGCCGGTCGGCGGCGGCGGTGAGCCCCACCCGATCGAGCAGTTCGCCGCCCCTCCGATCCACCTGACCTCGGGGGATGCCGTGGAGGGTGGCCTGCAGGCGCAACAGCTCGCGCCCGGTCATGAGGGGGTCGAGGGCGGCATCCTGCAAGGCGACGCCGATGACCCGACGCACCTTCGCCGCGCCCTGCACCACGTCGAAGCCGGCCACCCGGGCCGATCCCGCCGAAGGGCGCAACAGGGTGACCAGCATCCGCACCATGGTCGACTTGCCGGCGCCGTTGGGACCGAGGAAGCCGAAGACCTCCCCTTCCGCGACGTCGAGGTCCACCCCGTCGACAGCGGTGATCGAGCCGAACCTGCGCACCAGCCCCCGCACCTCGACCATCGACACGGGGGCTCAGCGTAGGGTCTCGCCCCTCCTAGTCAGCGGGGTTTTCAATCCCAGAAGGTGACCGAATCCCACGCCCGCTGCCACCACGAGGGCGGTGGCGGCGCAGGAGGCTCGACGGGCGCGGCCTCGCCGTCGAGCTCAGCCGGGCCGGGGAGGATCGCATAGGCCTCCTCTCCGGGGCGCACCAGGTTGTACTGCTCGCGGGCGAGCCGCTCGATCTCTGAATCGGTGTGCAACTGGCGGACCCGGGACGCCAGCCGCTGGTTCTCCCGAGTCAGGACCTCGACCTTGGCCTCCTCGGCCGCGATCTCTCCCCGCTGGTTGAAAAAGGTGCGCGTCGGCAGGACGACGGCGAAGAGGAACCCGACGAGCACCACTGACGCGAGGAGCGGCCAGAGCCGCCGCCGCAGGCTCACGCCGGCCCTAATCCCGCGGGCGCTGGCCGGCCAGCGCGGCCGCCCCCCAGAAGGCGGCGGCCTCGCCCAGGTCGTCCTCGATGCGCAACAGCTGGTTGTACTTGGCCGCGCGGTCCGAACGGGCAGGTGCGCCCGACTTGATCTGGCCGGCATTGGTGCCCACCGCGATGTCGGCGATGGTGCTGTCCTCGGTCTCGCCCGAGCGATGCGACATTACGGCGGTGTAGCCGGCGCGGTGGGCCATATCGACCGCGGCGAGCGTTTCGGTCAGGGAGCCGATCTGGTTGACCTTGACCAGGATGGAGTTCGCGACGCCCTGCGTGATTCCCTGGCTCAGCCGGGTGACGTTGGTCACGAACAGGTCGTCGCCCACCAGCTGGACCCGGTCGCCGAGCGCCGTGGTCAGGGACGCCCAGCCGGACCAGTCCTCCTCGGCCATGCCGTCTTCGAGCGACACGATGGGGTAGCGGTCGCACAGGTCGACCCAGTACTGCACCATGTCGTCCGGGGCCAGCGACCGTCCCTCACCGGCCAGCTCGTAGCTGCCGTCCCGCCACAGCTCGCTCATGGCCGGATCCAGGGCGATGGCGATGTCGTCGCCCGGCACCCGCCCCGCCTTCTCGATGGCCTCGACCAGCACCCGCACGGCCTCCTCGTTGGAGGCGAGATCAGGGGCGAAGCCGCCCTCGTCCCCGACCGCCGTCGACAGGCCCCGCTGCGCCAGGATCTTCTTGAGCGCGTGGTAGGTCTCGACTCCCCACTGCAGCGCCTCGGAGAAGGAGGCGGCGCCGACGGGCATCACCATGAACTCCTGCAGGTCGATGTTGTTGTCGGCGTGGGCACCCCCGTTCACCACGTTGAGCATGGGTACGGGCAGAACGTGGGCGTTGGCGCCACCGACATAGCGGTAGACCGGCAGCTCGAGCTCGTCGGCGGCCGCCTTGGCCACGGCCATGGACACCCCCAGCAGCGCGTTGGCTCCGAGGCGGCCCTTGTTGTCGGTGCCGTCGAGGGCGATGAGCTCGCCGTCCACCCCCCGCTGGTCGAGGGCCTCCAAGCCGAGGAGCGCGTCGAGGATCTCGCCGTTGACGTGGGCCACTGCATCGAGGACCCCCTTGCCGCCGTAGCGCCCGCCTCCGTCGCGCAGCTCCACCGCCTCGAACCGGCCGGTCGAGGCTCCTGAAGGGACGATGGCGCGGCCCTTGGCCCCCGAGGAGCAGAAGACCTCCACCTCGACGGTGGGATTGCCGCGGGAGTCGAGGACCTCCCGCCCGCTGATGTGCTCGATGGCTGACAATGGTGTGGCTCCTGTTGCTGGTGTGGCAACGCTACCGGATCGGACCAGGCCGCCCGGCGTTTTGAGAGCGCCGCCTCGCCAGTCGTTTGGGCCGTTCTGGCTGTTTGCAGGCATCGTTCGGCCCGATTTGGCGGCCGGTAGGACCCACGCGTTGCCGGGGACGAGTCGCGCCGGCGTTTCAGGCGGCGGCGGTGGACCGCTTGGCCTCTTCCCACAACTCGTCGAGCAGGGCCTCGCCGGCGCCGGCCAGCTCGATCCCCCGTTCGGCGGCCAGCCGCTCGACCACCTCGAAGCGCCGGCGGAACTTGGCCGCCGCCCCCCTGAGGGCCGCCTCGGGGTCGTGGCCCAGGTGTCGGGCCAGGTTGACCACGGCAAAGAGGACGTCGCCCAGCTCTTCGGCCGACTCCGCGGCCCGCAGCTCGGCCAGCTCCTCTTCCACCTTGGCGAAGACGGGGTCGGGCGACTGCCAGTCGAAGCCCGCCCCTGCCGCCCGCTTGCCCAGCTTGGCCGCATAGAGCAGCGCCGGCAGTGACCCGTCCACGCCGGCCAACGCCCCGCCGGCCACCGGGGCCTTCTCCGCCCGCTTGATCGTCTCCCAGTTCCGCCTGACGTCCTCCGCGCTGTCGACGACGACGTCGCCGAAGACATGGGGGTGGCGGCGGACCATCTTGTCGGTGATGCCCCGGGCGACCTCGGCCAGGGTGAAGTCCCCGGCCTGCGCGGCGATGGCGGCGTGCAGGAAGACCTGGAGCAGCAGGTCGCCCAGCTCCTCGGCC
>JAHWJQ010000125.1 GCA_019348305.1 Actinomycetota bacterium | reverse complement strand
TCTGGACAGAGGGCATCCAAACCTCCGGCGTCGAGCACCAGCGGAGGCGGCGTCACTGCGCCCCCACGGTCATCGCCTCGAGCTCGTCGAAGGCCGCCCGAGCTGCCGCTGTGGCTTCGGGTGCCACCGGGCCCAGTTTCGCCTCCCACTCGGCAAGCATGCGGCCCAGAGCCGCTCGGCGGGCCCGGCGGTCCACCTCCCGCGCCAGCGCGGCGTTGACGACGGCCGACAAGGACTCCTTCTCGTCGTCGCGGATGGCGTCAACCAGCTCCTCGTCGACCGTCACCGTTATCTTACGCTTCGCCATACTTCTATTCTACCGAGCGCTTCCCGGGGGCAGCGGATGCACCAGCGACCCAGTAACGTTTGATCACCGGCGTCCCGCCCCCGAAGGGCGGTGGAGCAGGTCTCGTCCGAGGCCACTTCCGAAAAGGCCGGCACACGGACGGCTGCCCACGTCGGGTGAACGGGGGCGGCGCGAGGAGCGCCCAATACAGATGCACGACGTCAGAGAAGCTCTAGAGGCTGCGGCATGGGCCGCGGCCGCCGGCACCGCCACTCCCGAGGAGGTCGCCCTTCTCGAGGCCGACCCCCGCGCGTGGCGCAACACGCTCGCTCGCTTGATCGAGGAGACCGAGGAGCACCTCGACGCCGTCCTGCAGCTGAAGGGGCCCGAGCGCGAACAGGTCGTGGCTGACTTCGAGGGGGTGCTGGACCGGCTCGAGGCCCATTTCGACCGCCTGGCGCCGCGCCCGCACGCACCCGCCGGCGCCGCCCAAGTCCCCGCCCCCGCCCGCGCCGCCCTGCAGCCCGCCCCCACCGCCGATCCGCCCGGCATGGTGCTGCTGCAGGCCTCCTGGTCGGCCGGTCAGGTGGTGGTCTGGGGTGGCGGACCGGGGACCGCGCCGGCGAGCGCCGAGGAGCTGTCCGACCGACTCGAGGCCATCGGCGGCCCGGCCCTCGGCTGGAGCCAGCACCCGGCCGTCCCCCTGCCCGGGGGCGCACGCGCGGAAGCTCTGTCCATCCCCGTAGCTGACGCCTTGGGCTGGTTGGTGGCGATCGCCGCCGGCCTGGGCAGCGACGGCGCCGGCGCGAGCGTGACGTGGCTCGGCCACATCGCCCTGGCGGCAGTGCGCCTCGTCTCGCGCGGGGGAGTGGTGCCGACCTTGCGCAGCAACCGGGGGCTCGACGGCAGCGCCCTCGAAGTCGCCGTGCGCTGGGTGCCGGCGCTGGTGGACGAGGCGGAGCTCGACCGGCTGGCGGCGGCCATGCCCGGTCCCGTCACCGCTCTCGCCGCGGCCCCAGCCCGCAACGTCGCCCTCGACGTCCTGGGCGCCGTGGTGCACGCGGTCGTGAGCCAAGCGGCGCGGCTGCTCGAGCTGCCGGCGCCGCCCCCCAAGAGCCACACTCCCACTGCGGTTGCCGAGGCGGTCGTCACCCGGCTGGACGGCTCGTCCTTCAGGGCGCCTGCCGCCGCCGCGTCCGAGGTGTCGAGGCGCCTCGATCGGTGGGCCAAGCCGGTGACGTCGCTCAATCGGCCGAAGCTGGTCGTGCAGCTCGACCCGCCTGATGCCAGCAATGCCTGGTTCCTCTCGGTGCTCGGCGCCGGGGCCGAGGGACCACTGCTCCCGATCGAGCTCGCCATCGCGGACAGCAGGAACACCAAGGCCCTGGCCGACGAGCTGGCCCGGCTCGAACGCATCCTGCCGGTTCTGCTGCGCCCGCCGGGCCGGCTGCGCCGGGGGCAGGTGTACCTGTCCCAGACCGAGGCTTGGGAGCTCATGACGGCCACCGGCGCGTCACTGCGAGCTGCCGGCTTCGACGTGAGGGTGCCGGCGTTGTCGCGGCGCAAGGCGACCCCCGCCCTCCGGCTGTTCACCGAGCCTGCCGGCGAGACCGCTGTCGGCGCCCACCAGCTCAGCAACGTTCGCTGGTCGGCGGTGTTCGACGATGTCGAGCTGACCCCCCAGGACCTGGCTCGGCTGGCCGCGGAGGCCCGCCCGCTGGTGCGCTCCCGGGGCCGGTGGGTCGAGCTCGACCACGCGGATCTCAAGGAAGCGGCCGCTGCGCTGGCCGAGCGGGCCAGCACGACAACTCTCACCGGCGCCGAGGTCCTCCGCTATGCCGTGGGCCTGGAGGGGGGCCGCCTGAGCGGCGGGCTCAGGGTCGAAGGCGCCGGCTGGGCCACCGACCTGCTCGCTCGGGCCAGTGCCGTCCCCACGCAACCCCAGACCCGGCCGGCGGGCTTTACCGGCGAGCTGCGCAGCTACCAGGCAGAGGCGCTGGCCTGGCTCGGGTTCCTCGAAGCAGTCGAGCTGGGCGGCTGCCTGGCCCTCGACATGGGGCTCGGCAAGACGCCGACCGTGCTCGCCCACCTCGCCCTCACCGCCGGCAACGGCCCCGCGCTGGTGATCGCCCCGCCGGCGGTGGTGGGCAACTGGGCGGCGGAGGCGGCCCGGTTCGTGCCCGGGCTCCGGGTCGTGGTCCACCACGGCGCCGGCCGGGCATCAGCCGAGGAGCTCGACGCCGAGGTGGCAGGCGCCGACATCGTCCTCACCACCTACGGCACCGCGGTAAGAGACGTCGAGGCCCTTGCCGCCCGGCAGTGGCACCGAGTGGTCCTGGACGAAGCGCAGGCCATCAAGAACCCCGCCAACGAGACGGCCCAGCAGCTGCGGCGCATCCCGGCGCAGGGCCGCCTCGCGCTCACCGGCACGCCCATCGAGAACGGCCTCGGCGACCTCTGGGCCATCCTCGACTTCACCAATCCCGGGCTCATGGGCTCGCGCTCGACCTTCATCACCCAGCTTTCGGGCGAGGGCGAAGCAGCCCTGCGCGCCCTCAACGGCATCCTGGTGTTCCGCCGCACCAAGAGCGAGCCCGTGGTGGCCGCCGAGCTGCCCGATCGCATCGACGAGCTCGACCGCTGCACCATGACGGCCGAGCAGGTCGGCCTCTACCAAGCGGTGCTCGACGCCTTGTTGGCAGACTCCAGCCAGGAGAACGGCCCACCGAAGCAGGGTGCCATCCTCGCCGCCATCACCGCCCTCAAGCAGATCTGCAACCATCCGGCCAACTATCAGGACGACGGGCGGCCCCTGGCCGGCCGGTCGGGCAAGCTGACCCGCCTGGAGGAGATCCTGGGGGCGGTCTTCGCGGCAGGCGAGCGGATCCTCGTGTTCACGCACTTCGCCGAGTGGGGAAAGCGCCTGGCCGACCACTTGGCCGAGCTCACCGGGGTGCCCATCGCCTGCTACCACGGCGGCCTGGCGCGGGGCGCGAGGGACCGCTTGGTGGAGGAGTTCCAGCAGGGCAAAGGGCCGGGCGCCCTCGTGCTCTCGCTCAAGGCCGGCGGCACCGGCCTCAACCTCACTGCGGCCAGCCATGTCGTGCTCTATGACCGTTGGTGGAACCCCGCAGTGGAGGACCAGGCCCGGGACCGGGCGTGGCGGATCGGCCAGAGCCGGACCGTGATCTCCCATCGCCTGGTGTGCCCTGGAACGGTCGACGAGCGGGTCGAGGAGGTGGTGGCCGGCAAACGCCACATCGCCGACCTCGTGCTTCCGAAGTCGAGCTCCCTCGCCGATCTCGACTCCGAGCAGTTGCGAACGGCGCTCGGCCTGCGCCCAGAGACGCTGCTCGTCGAGGAGGACGCGTGACCGGGTCGCCCAACCGCAGCCAGCCACAGGGACGGCGCCGGCGGTCGAAGAAGTCCAAGTCCGTCGACCTCTGGCGGGCCGTGCCCCCGCTGGGTGCCACCGAGCCGATCGTGCCCGCCGGGGATCCCACCGCGATGCTGCGTTCGCTCGGTGACCCGCCCCTGCAGGGCCAGGGCGCCGTCGCGCAGCACTACATGGCGGCCGTCCTCGAGCGGGCAGCAGGGCTTGCGACGGCGTTGGCTGCCAGCGCCGACCTGCTGGCCGAGCCCGACGAGCAAGACTGACCACTTGGCATAGTCCGCCGACCACTGCAGCATCGGAGAGTGGCAAACGTGCCTGTCCTTCCCAACCCCGCGCTCCTGGCCCGCCAGTCGATCGCCGGCGGCGTTCGCTCGTTGTTCGCGTCGAGCCGCTTCCCACAGGAGCAGTACACCGACCCCCCCGGCGATCCCGGTCTGTTCGGCCCGTCATCGGTGACCTGGGCGATCCACGCCGACGTCGCCATGTTCGTGGGAGGGATCTCGGCGGTGATGCTCCAGGCCCTCCATCCGCTGGCCATGGCCGGCGTGGTCGAGCACTCGAGGTTCCGGGAGGCGCCGCTCGAGCGGCTGTCGAGGACGTCGTCGTTCGTGGGGGCGACCACCTACGCGTCGACCGAGGTGGCGGAGTCGATCATCGACGTCGTGCGGCGCATGCACCGCCGGGTCGTGGGGGTGGCACCCGACGGCCGGCCCTACGACGCCAGCGACCCAGCGCTGCTGCGCTGGATCCACGTGGCCGAGACGGTGTCGTTCGTCCGCGCCCACCAGCGGTACTCACCGTTCCCCCGTCGAGGGGCCGACCTCGATCGTTACTACAGCGAGATGGCGGTGGTGGCCGAGAAGCTGGGGGCGACGGAGGTCCCCCGCAGCCGCCCCGAGGTGCGCGAGTACCTCCGCGCCGTGCGGCCCGAGCTCGTGGCCGGGCGAGAAGCCGCCGATGTCATGCGCTTCCTGCGCCGGCCCATGAGGGGCGATCCTGCCTCCCGCGCCGCACACCAGCTCCTCGTGCTGGCCGCCGAGGACCTCCTGCCCGGGTGGGCGAGGGCGCTGCACGGCATCGAGCGGCCGCGAGCCACCGATCTCGGCTTCGTCCGACCCGCCACCGGCGCGCTGCTCATGGCCCTGCGGGGCGTGCTGGGGACATCGCCGGTGCTGATGCAGGCCAAGGCCAGAGCGGCGGCCCCAGCGGGCTGACGGACCGAAAGCCGGCCTCCGAAGAACCCCTTCGGTAGGCGCCCCGCGCTGCCGACATCACCGACAACGACGGGATGGGCCCGACGGCCAGAGCTTGGTGGCGTCATGTCAGGTACGGGGACGAACATCGCGGGGCGTTGGCTCAGCCGCTCCGTGGCGGCGGTCGCGGCCGTGTTGGTGGTGGCGGTGGGCGGCGCCTGCGAGCACGAAGCCCGGGTGGCGTCGACGGGGAAAACGCCATCCGCCTCACCCACCGAGCCAGCCGCCGTCCCCACCACCGCCTCACCCTCCACCACCATCGCGGCACCGACCACCGTCCCGGTCCCAGCATCAACGACCGCCCCGCCGGCATCGACCACGGCGCCGCCCACCTCGGCGAAGGGGGCCACGCCGACGCCGGTGCCGCTTTCGGTGCGCTCCGTCACCGACGGCGACACGCTCGTCGTAACCGACGGGCGCCGTGTCCGCCTCGCCCAGGTCGACGCCCCGGAGACCTCCCAGTGCTTCGGAGCCCAGGCAACCGACGCGCTGCGACGCCTGGCTGGCGGCCAGGCGGTGACCCTGCGACGGCCGTCGAACGGGCCCGAAACGGATCGCTACGGGCGCACGCTGGCCGAGGTCTACATCGGCGGCCGGAGCATCAACGAGGCTCTGGTGAGCGAGGGCGCCGCCGAGTGGTTCGAGCAGTTCGCGGGCGAGGACGCCGATCTGGCGGGCCGGCTGCGATCGGCGGAGGAGGATGCGCGGCGGGCGGGCAGGGGGCTGTGGTCCGCCTGTGGCGGGACGGGACCGGCACCCACCGCCCCACCGGCCACCGTTGCCCAGGGGAGCAGCTCCGCGAGCTGCCATCCGGCCTACCCCGACGACTGCATCCCGCCGCCGCCACCTGACCTCGACTGTGGCGACATCAGGCGCAAGGTCCGGGTCGACCACGCCCACGGTGACCCCCACCGTCTCGATGCCGACGGCGACGGCTGGGGGTGTGAGAGCTACGGCTGATCGACCGACTTCGGCCGCCCGGGGATGATCGGGGCGGGGCCAGGGGTTGACCGACCCATGAGAGTCGAGATCTGGTCCGACGTCGTCTGCCCCTGGTGCTACATCGGCAAGCGGAGGTTCGAAGAGGCGCTCGCCCGCTTCGCCCACCGCGACGAGGTCGAAGTGGTGTGGCGGGCCTTCGAGCTCGACCCCGCCGTGCCGGCCGTCCGCGAGGGCGACTACGCGGAGCGGCTGGCCCAGAAGTACGGCGTGGCGGTGCGCGAGGCCAACGAAATGATCGACCAGATGACGGCGGCCGCCGCCGGCGAAGGTCTCCGCTTCCGGTTCGACATCGCCCGACCCGGCAACACCTTCGACGCTCACCGCCTCCTCCACCTGGCCGCCGCCCGGGGGGCCCAGGACGCGGTCAAGGAGCGGTTGCTGGCGGCGACCTTCGTCGAAGGCCAGCCCATCGGAGACCGCGACACCCTCGTGCGGTTGGCGGGGGAGGCGGGGCTCGACCCCCAGGAGGCGGGCTCGGTGCTCGAGTCCGACGAGTTCG
>JAHWJQ010000124.1 GCA_019348305.1 Actinomycetota bacterium | reverse complement strand
CCACCCAGGCTGAATGCTCGATGATGCGGATCTGCCGAGGCGCCGTCCTCGACGCCTTCACCCGCCTGGAGCGACGGCATGGTCGCCGTGACTTCAGGATCGACGGAATTGTGAGGGAGACGCTGTCCCGAAACCCGCAGTACAAGGCGACAACCATCCGTACCCATGTCACGAGCCGGATGTGCAGCGACGCTCCGGGCCACCATGCGACTGTGTTCCCCGACCTGGCTCGCGTCGATCGGGGTACCTATCGTCGACGCGTTCAGTAGCGCACGATGGTGCCGTATGCCGTGCCCCACACCGGCACATGCGGGCTACGTCATTTCAGCTTGAGCCCGCTGTTCTGGGACGCGCGTTATGGGCGCCGGTGTCCGAGACAAGCGGAACCCATGGCTTCATCGATCAAGCGTCGCGGAGGACTTCGTAGACGGCGACGGAGCGAAACGTCACGGAGGCGTCCGGGGGCATCGAGGCGTTGTCGGCGAGCCCGCGTGCCGTTTCCTCGGACTCGAGGAGGATAAAGCTGAGCCCAGTCGTGCCGTCGGACGTCCAGGTTCCGCGCACATACCCTGGCACCGATTTCAACATTCCGACGAGCTGATCGAGTTCCTTTTCGGCGTTACCCTCCCAGCCTTGCTTCATGTCGACTTGGAACACCACAGCGTGCATTTGGATTCGACTCCTCTCGTCGGGACTGTTTCGGAAAGCTCGGAGAACCAGATCTCAGTCAGATGGCGAGCGCTTCCACGATTCGGATGGGCCCGTGTGTCTCCATGACCGTGCTGACGCGGAAGTCGGCGCTGTGCAGCAGCGCGCCGAGCCCGCGAGCCGTGCGCTCACGTCCCCCTGTTACGGTCAACATGACGACGTCGAGGGTGTGGACGCGCGCGTCGGCTTCGTCCTCCGACATGACGCCCTCGATGATGAGCAGTACCGCCCCAGCCGATGCAGCTCGGCGAATCCCGCGCAGGATCGCCAAGGCCTCTGGGTCGGCCCAGTCGTGGATCACCTCCATGAGCACGTAGGCGTCGGCCCGGGGAAGCGGGTCGACGAAGAAGTCACCCATGTGGTGGGTCAGCCGGTCCGACGGGACGCCCAGCGATTCGATCACGCTTGGTAGATCGAACAACACGCCTCGTGCGGTAGGGGTTGCTTCGAGCACCGCCTCAAGCAGGTGCCCCCGCCCGCCTCCGATGTCGGCGATCGTGTGGAACGCCCGGAAGTCGTACGCGTCGACCACCGCGGCGACGTCAGCGTACGCCTTGGAGGTCATCGCCTCGTCGAAGATCCTGGCTTCCTCGGGATGCACCTGCAGATAGGCCCAGAAGCCCTTCGGTTCCACCAGTTCGGCGGCGGGAGCGACGGTGCGCACGGAGTGGTCGAGCCGGCCGAGGCTGTCCCAGAACAGCGGCGAGCCGAACATACGAGCGAAGGCACGCATCGACATCGCGTTGTCACTCCTCAGCAGCCGAGACGACTCCGTGTGCTGATAGCCATCGTCACGACGTTGGAAGATGCCGTGGGCGACGAGCAGTCGCAGCACCCTGTCGAGCGCTTCGGCGTCAACGCCGCACCGGGCGCCCAGCTCCGCGACGGGCACGGGCGCTTCGTAGATGTGATCGGCGACGCCGAGGTCGGCGACGACGTGCAGCGATCTGGCCGACGCACCAGCGGTCGTGATGTTCCAGACGGTCTCGTGCGGGAACTCTGTCGTTGTGATCGTGGACATGCTGTGACCCTACGAAAGGGGCGGCCGACGCGCATCGGCAGAACTACTCAGATCCACTGCTCATTTCCGGGTCGTGACCCAGACTGCTACCTGGCTCCGGTTCGCCAGCCCGAGCTTCGTCAGCACGTGCTGCAGGTGGTTCTGGGCAGTGCGTTCGGACAGGAATAGCCGATCAGCGATCTCCCGGTTGGTCAAGCCTTGCGCCACCAGCTCGGCTACCTCGCGCTCGCGCCGCGTCAGCTGATCCGCCTCGGCCGCCTGGTCGAGCTGGCCGGTCAGTTCGGAGATCCGAGCGACGAATGGTGTCATGCCCAGGGAGCGGGCCGTTCTGCCTGCGGCACTGAGCAACGACCTCGCCCGATGCAGATCGCCCGGTCCCGTTCGGTGGGCGAGGACCGCGGCGAGCTCGTACTGCGCTTCGACCCTGAATCCAGCAGCCCCGTTGCGCGCACAGGCGTGGTCGGCCTGCTCGAGGTCGATGACTGCCTCGTTGAGCCGGCCCAGGTGGTGCGCCGCCACCCCGAGCCACAGCTCGACGGGTCCCCAATACACCATGGCACTGGTGCCGCTGGCTACGTGGTGGCCGCGGTAAGGCTCGAGGAGATCGTGCAGTTCGGCGACGTCGGCGGACTCCGCCAATGCCACGGCGGCCGCAAGACCCGACGTGTAGGCGCACAACACCACGTGTGGCGGTGGTTGCCAGCTGCTCACTGGCCCGGCCGAGCGGTACATGGCCGCCGCCTCGTCCAGTTTGCCGGCCGACACCAAGGCGAACGCGACGGCCACCCGGCCGATGAGCCCGAGCACCTGAGCGTGCTCCTCCGGGGCGTCGGCGTACCCAGCATCGGCCAGCGATGCCGCGTCGTGGCCGACGTGGTGACCGAGAGACGTCGACAGTGCTCCCCGGAATGTGAACCGGACGTCGTAATCGGTCGGCGCCAGCACGGTGAACGCCTCAGCCTCGAGGCGGCGGGCGTCGGCAAACCGGCCCTGGGCCTGTGCCAGCACCGCCCGGCAACGGAGCACCTCGAAACGCGCCAGTGGTCCACGCACCTGCTGCGCGCATAGGGCGAGCGCGTCAGTGTCGGCACCGGCCCTCACCAGGTCACCGCGCTCCAGCGATGCGTCGATCTGCCAGAGGCGCGCCCACATCTCCGTCTGCGGGTCGGCGGTCTGTTGGCTCAAGGTCAACATGCGCTCTGCCAGGCGCATCCGCTCTTCGAGGCCGTCGGGCCCCGAGCACACGAGCTGACGGGCTCGCAGGGCGGCGGCCAGTGCCCGCCGGTCGCCGCACTGCGCCGCCATCTCCAGTGCCTGCTCACTCGCCGCGGCAACGCGTTCGATATCCCGGAGGAAGATGAACGTTTCGACGAACCTGGCGGTCAGTCTGGCGCGAAGCGCTGTCGGTTCCGGGCCCAGGGAGGCCAGCCCCTCCTCGCACAAGCGCCTCGTCGGGATGTCGAAGGGATCGCCGACAGCCTCCATCACCAACGCCGCCTCGGCAAGGAGATCGGAACGACCCATCCTCCGGGCGACCTCGGCCGCCTCGAGGCAGGCGTCGAGACGACCGCTCAGATCGGCTGAAAGGTGGAGCGCCCGCCCGGCCGCGAGCAGCAGATTGCACCGGTGGTCGTCGCCGAGAACGGCGCCACCGACCTGGAGGGCCTGGCGGAAGAGCCGAGCCCCCTCTTCGTAGGCAAGCTGCCGCATCGCCTCCTCGGCGGCGCGCGTCATCCATCTGGCGGCGGTTTCCGCTTCACCTTCCACGGCCGCCTCGCCCCAGTGCCGGGCGACGTCGAATAGGTGGGCTCCGAGGCGGTGGGCGTAGTGCCGCTCGATGGCATCTGCCGCCAGTCGGTGGAGTCGTACCTGTTGGGGTGAGGCGAGGCCGGCCTCGATGGCGTCGCGCACGAGGGCGTGCACAAACCGATGTTCGTGGGGCGCCGAGCTCGCCTCCACGAGACCGGCATCCCGGGCTTCGTCGACGAGGGCCAGGCCAGAGACCGCCGGAAGCTCGAGCATGGTCGACACGACTGGGACGGCGAACTCCCGGCCCACGATCGCGGCGGCACGCAGGAACCGGACACACTCCGGTGACAGCCGCGCGAGCCGATCCGCGATGGTGTCGCGTACGGTTGGAGTGACGGGTGAAAAACGCCCTCCGGCGCGTGCGTCCGCCATCGCCCGGCCGACCTCCCCGACGAAGAAGGGGTTCCCGTCGGTTAGAGACCACACCTCGTCGACCTCCCGGTCGCCCAGGTCCTGGCCCAACACAGATGCGAGCTGCTGGCGGACAGCGGACGTCGGCAGGCCCTGAAGGTGGATCGACGTCGTGAGAGGCTCGCGCAAGAGCTGTGTGAAAAGCTCACGGTGCCTCTGCTCGGTGACGCGTGAATTGACTACGAGCAAGAGCCGTTCGTCGGTCAGGCCTCTGGCGACGTGCTGGAGGAGTAGCAGCGTGGGCTTGTCCGCCCAGTGCACGTCGTCGAGCACGATCACCAGCGGGGTCTGAAGACAGACCTGTCGCAACAGGCGCGCCACGGCATCGAACTGCCGGAACCGATCCTCCGCCGAGCTGACATCCCTGGGATCCGCCTCCGACGACTGGAAGACATCCGGAGCCAGCCGCCCGAGATCGGCATTGAGCTGTCGGTCCCTCGATATGGTCACGAGGTCGACGGTGTTGGCGATGGCCCGCAGCGCCTGCCACCACGGCCAGTACGGGGGAGCACCGGACGAGTCGGCGGCGAGCCCCCACGCTCCCAGCGCGCCTTTCGTCACCGCCAAGGCGACGAGCTCGTCGGCGAGGCGCGTCTTACCAATCCCCGGCTCACCCTGGCACAAGACCACCTGCGGACGGCCTTCGACCGCGGCGGCCAGACACTCGGTGAGCACCGCCAGCTCCGGTGCCCGCCCTAACAGCTCCGTACGCATCTCCACCGCCAGGCCCAGCGAGACATCTCCGCCACCAGTGCAGCACAGAACGACCGCGAGCTGACGACTGAAGGACCTAGTGCAGCCGTCGGCAGGGGAGGCTCCCCCACGTTGGAGAGCGAGGCGGGAGGGTGCGGCTAGCCGCGTCTGGTGTCGGCGTGACGTGGCTGCGTGACGAACCGGGTGACGGCGGCTGCGATGACCTGGGGCTCCTCGACTGGCGAGAAGTGGCCGCTGCGTTCCAGGATCAGCAACTCCGACAGGGGCAACGCCTGGTGCAGCTCTTCGCTGAACCGTGGCGACGAGAAGACATCGTGGCGACCGGCGATGACCAGGGTGGGTATGTCGATCGCCGGGAGTTGGTCTCGCAGGTCATAGGTGGTCAGGGTGTCGCCGAAGCTCTCGTTCGGTCCGGCGAACCTCCTGGCCGACTCACGGATTGGGCGGAACTCTTCCTCGCGGCTCCAATAGTCAGCGAAGAAGATCGGGAATTCCCGGCGGTACAGCGCGGTCAGCTCATCGTCGGTGGTGGCAGCCGCTTCTTCTTGGAAAGCGGCGAGGGCGTCGGCAATGTCCGGCCGGTCGCTGTGCTGGCCGGCGAACCTGGTGAGGCCCGCCATCATCTCGTTCAGCCAGTCATCCCCAGCACGTCCGGCAGTGTTGAGCAGGACCAGGCCTGCGATGGTGTCCGGATGCTCCACGGCGAGGGTCAGGGCAACCCAGCCTCCGTGGGAATGGCCGAGGACGTGCACGGGTCCAATGCCGAGGTGCTCGATGAACTGGTCGAGCTGTCGGGCGTAGCACACGAGGGTGTACCCCGCGGGGTCTGCCAGGCGAAACGAGGCGCCGGTGCCGAGGGGCTCGAGGTATACGACGGTGCACTGCTGCTCCAGGGCCGGCAGGCGGATGTAGGACCAGTCGGCCCCGGGCCCGCCGGGATGGACTACGCAGGTCGGACCATGCCCGTGGACGTGGAAGGCCTGCGCTCGCCCGTCAATGAGGGTGGTGTGGGATCCTTGCTGCATCACGTTCCTGTGCCCTCGACGATGAGCCCAAGGTCCTGTATAGCGATGACGGCGATGCGGCGGAAAGGCGCGCCCGCGCCGGTCGGATCGAGTGCGTAGCCGGTCGCGGGAGCGGCAGCTGCCGTAGTGGACAAGAGGACCTCCTTCGTCGTTGGTCCAACGGTAGGGAGCTGCCGGGCGTTCGTCATCCGCCGAATTACTCAATCGCCATGCTCATTCCGACTTGGCTACTTGCGCACCGACAGTGCTCTCCTGCGCATCAGCGTCCTCGAGGAGGCCAACGAGCCACCGATGCGGGTCCATCGCCGCTCCGGCTAGATGCTACGAAGCATCGGGCTGAGATTCACGGGGTGCCGAAGGAAGGAAAGGTCTTTCGGCGCGACAGTTCCGTTGCGCAGTGTCCCCAAACCAGGGACATGTCACTTGATCGGCGCGTCCCCCAACGCCGGCTCGCGGACAGGCGGGAGCCCGGTAACCGGCGGCGTCGGGCGGCCGAAGCGCCAGATAATGTCCGCTCTCTAACCCGCCCCCGCCATACGGTCGTCGAGGACATACCGGCGCGCATCTCGCTGGCGCGGCCTCAGTCTCTCCGGACCGAGTGGGACCGCATCGGCGTATGGGCACACGGCGGTGGCGATCTTCAGGAGCTTCCTGTCGCCAGTTGGCCCGTTATCCCTGCTCGGCCGCAGTGCGAACCGTCGCCGCATACGTCGACACGGCACCGGCCGCTGCCACGTCAGTACCAATGTT
>JAHWJQ010000123.1 GCA_019348305.1 Actinomycetota bacterium | reverse complement strand
CTTCCTGCACCACTGTCGTGAGCAGGTCCGCCGCACCATCGAGGACTTCGAGATGATCCACCCCGGTGAACGCGTCCTGGTGGCGGTGTCGGGTGGCAAGGACTCCCTCGGTCTGTGGGACCTGCTCCTCGACCTCGACTACGACGCCGATGGCCTGTACCTGGGCCTGGGCATCGGTCAGTACAGCGAGGCCTCGGCCACGACGGCGAGGGCCTTTGCCGAGCGACGGGGCGCCAAGCTGGTGGAGGTCGACCTGCCCGCCGACCACGGCTTCGACGTCGCCACGGCGGCGGCGCTGACCCGGAGGGCTCCTTGTTCGGCATGCGGGCTCTCCAAGCGCCACCTGTTCAACACCGCGGCCCAAGAGGGCGGCTACGGCGTCCTCGCCACCGGCCACAACCTCGACGACGAGGCGGCCGTCTTGTTCGGCAACGTCCTGCGCTGGGAGCTCGAGTACCTGGGTCGCCAGCTGCCGGTGCTGGCCGCCACCCCCGGCTTCGTCCGCAAGGTCAAGCCTCTCGTGAGGCTGGGGGAGCGGGAGATGGCGGCCTACTGCATCCTCACCGGCATCGACTACATCGTCGAGGAGTGCCCGAACGCCGTCGGCAACAAGCACCTTGGTTACAAAGAGGCGCTCAACGCCATCGAGGAGCAGTCACCAGGAGCCAAGAACGCGTTCTACTTCGGCTTCTTGGCCCGCGCCTCGTCCCTGTTCAGGGGTGACACCGCAGCGGGGCGGGACGAACTGGAGGCCTGCTCGTCGTGCGGCTCGCCCACCACCGGCGACGTCTGTGCCTTCTGCAAGCTGGTGACGAAGGTGACGTCGTCACCATCGAGGGAGGGCGGGGGGTGACGCGGCTGTTCGCGGCGGGGGAGCGGGCGCTGCTGCTCGACGCCAAGTCCCGCCGCTACCTGGTCACGCTGGCCGTGGCCGGTGAGTTCCACACCCACGCCGGCTTCGTGCGCCACGACGACCTCATCGGCCAGCCCGAGGGGACGACGGTGCGCTCGACGGCCGGTGCTCGCTACCTCGCCGTGCGCCCCACGCTGAGCGACTTCGTCCTCAAGATGCCCCGGGGTGCCCAGGTCATCTACCCCAAGGACCTCGGCCCCATCCTGCTGCTCGCCGACGTCTTCCCCGGGGCTCGCATCCTCGAGGCCGGCGTGGGGTCGGGGGCGCTTTCCATGACGCTGTTGAGGGCCGGCGCCGCGGTCGTGGGGTACGAGCTGCGCTCCGACTTCTCCCACAAGGCCCAGGCCAACGTGGCCGCCTTCCTCGGCCCCGGCGTGGCGTCGCGATACCGGGTGGAGGAGCGTGACGTCTACGAGGGCATCGACGAGACCGACCTCGACCGCGTGGTGCTCGACCTTCCGGAGCCGTGGAGGGTGGTCAAGCACGCGGAGGCGGCGATGCACCCGGGCGGGATCCTCCTGTCCTACCTGCCCACGATCGGCCAGGTCGCACAGCTGTGCGAGGAGCTGGCCGAGAGCCGCTTCGGCATGACCGAGACCATCGAGGTGCTGCAGCGGAGCTGGCACGTGGAGGGCCCGTCGGTGCGACCCGACCACCGCATGGTGGCCCACACCGGCTTCTTGACCGCTTCGCGCCTGTTGGGGGGCTGAGCGGGAGGTGAACCTCCTCGACGTGGTGGTGCTGGTCGGCACCGTCTCGGCGGCCCTCGGCGGCTATCGCATCGGCTTCCTGGCCCGGGTGTCGTCGTGGCTGGGCCTGGCGCTGGGCTTCTACCTGGCCCTGCGGCTCCTGCCCACCGTGCTCTCGTCCTTCGAGCTCCCCACCGCCTCGGCGCGCCTGCTCGTGGCCATCACCGTCCTCATCGTCGGCACGTTCATCGGCCAGGCGCTGGGGCTGGTGGTGGGCCACCGGGTACGGGGGGTGCTGCCGGCGGGGCGGGCCCGGCGCGTCGACCGGCTGGTGGGCGCCGTCGCCGGCGCCGTGGCCATCATCGTCGCTCTCTGGCTCTCGGTGCCCACGCTGGCCGACACTCCCGGCTGGCCCGCCAGACAAGCGCGCACCTCTCTGCTGGCCCGCGCCGTCGCGTCATCGCTGCCCAAGGCCCCCGATGCCACCCAGGCGGTCCGGCGCCTGGTCGACGAGCGGGGCTTTCCGCGGGTGTTCGACGCGCTGCGGCCAGCGCCCGACACCGGGGCGCCCCCCGTCGAGTCGGGGTTGGCGCCAGACGTGCAGGCCGCGGTGGCGGCGTCGACGGTGAAGGTGGTGGGGGAGGGGGAGCAGTGCCGGCGGCTCCAGGAGGGCAGCGGGTTCGTGATCAGCTCTGGGGTCATCGTCACCAACGCCCATGTCATCGCCGGAGTCGACCGCGTCGAGGTGATCCGGCCCGACGGGAAGCGGCTCGTCGCCGCCGTCACCGTCTTCGACCCCCGGCGCGACCTGGCCGTGCTGCGGGTCGACCAGCTGCGCCTGGCATCGCTCGGTCGCGCCAACGCCGAGACGGGCCAGACCGGTGCCGTCTTCGGGCACCCTCAGGGACAAGCCAAAGTGCGGGCGGCGCCGGCTCGCATCAGCGACGAGGTGCCGGCGGACGGGCGCGACATCTACGACGAGGTGGACACCCGGCGCCAGGTGTTCATCCTGGCCGCCGACCTGAGCCCGGGAGACTCAGGCGGTGCCCTGGTGGACCAGCAGGGCCTGGTGGTCGGCGTCGCCTTCGCCATCGCTCCGGATCGGCCGGGGACCTCCTACGCCCTCACCGGCCACGAGCTCGACGCCGTGATGCAGAAGTTCAACGAGAACCCCCAGGCGTCGGCCGACACCCGGGACTGCGTCGAATGACGGGCTACTCGACCTCGATGAAGATGCACTCGCCGGGGCACTCCTCAGCGGACTCGATGGTGGCGTCTTCCATCCCTGCGGGGACGCCGGCCAGCCCCTCGGGGCCGGCCCCCAGGGTCTTGTCGCCTTCCTTCACGTAGGCCAGCCCGTCGTCGAGCAGGGTGAACACCGACGGAGCGATCTCCTCGCACAGGCCGTCGCCCGTGCACAAATCCTGATCGATCCAGACCTTCATTCCCATGGGTTCCTCACCTTGAAGTAGGACTTCCACCAATTTACCCGGTGCGCCCGAGGAAAATGCAAAACCGGGCGGCAGCCCCGATTGGGCGGGCACCCAGTGTAGGGTCGCCACGGAAAGCAGAGCCCCGAGACTCCTTGGAGGAGGTGGTCCGCACGGACGCCGATCTGAAGCGAGAAGTGGACGAGCTGCGTGAGCACGCCCTGCTGCTCGAAGAGGAGGTCAACACGCTGAGGCGGCGCCTCCAGGAGGCGCCCAAGCGGGTGCGGACCCTCGAGGAGAAGCTGCTCGAGACCAAGGGCCAGCTGGCCCAGGCGGTGTCGCAGAACGAAAAGCTGACCTACACCCTCCGCGAGGCCCGCGAGCACATCGCGGCCCTGCGGGAGGAGGTCGACAAGCTGACCCAGCCGCCCTCGGCCTACGGCACGTACCTCGCCCGCAACGACGACGGCACCGTCGACATCTTCTCGGGGGGGCGAAAGATGCGGGTCGCGCTGCACCCCGACCTGGACGAGGTCACCCTCCGCAAGGGCCAGGAGGTCGTGCTCAACGAGTCGTTCAACGTGGTGCTCGCCCGGGCCCCCGAGCTCAACGGTGAGGCGGTGATCCTGAAAGAGGTCCTCGAAGACGGACGGCGGGCCATGATCGTCGGCCGGGCGGACGAGGAGCGGGTGGTCGACATCTCAGATGAGCTGCTGGCCCAGCCCCACAAGCTGCGGGCCGGCGACACCCTGCTCATGGACTCCCGCACCGGGCTGCTCCTCGAGCGCCTCCCCCGCCCCGAGGTGGAGGAGCTGGTGCTCGAAGAGGTGCCCGACATCTCCTACGACGACGTCGGCGGGCTCGACGACCAGATCGAGGCGATCATGGACGCCGTCGAGCTCCCGTTCGTGCACCGCGAGCTGTTCGGTGAGTACGAGCTGCCGCCGCCCAAGGGGATCCTGCTCTACGGACCGCCGGGCTGCGGCAAGACCCTCATCGCCAAAGCGGTAGCCAACTCCTTGGCCAAGAAGGTGGCCGAGGTGACGGGCAACAAGGGAGCTCGGAGCTACTTCCTCAACATCAAGGGCCCCGAGCTGCTCAACAAGTACGTGGGGGAGACCGAGCGCCAGATCCGCCTGGTGTTCCAGCGGGCGCGGGAGAAGTCAGAAGAGGGGATGCCGGTCATCGTCTTCTTCGACGAGATGGACTCGTTGTTCCGCACCCGGGGCACCGGGATCTCATCGGACATGGAGTCCACCATCGTCCCCCAGCTCCTGGCTGAGATCGACGGGGTCGAGACGCTGAAGAACGTCATCGTCATCGGTGCATCGAACCGGGAGGACCTCATCGACCCCGCCATCCTCCGCCCGGGGCGCCTCGACGTGAAGATCAAGGTGGAGCGCCCCGACGAGGCGGCCGCGCAGTCGATCTTCCACCGCTACCTGCGCCCCGACCTCCCCCTCGACGTGGACGAGGTGCAGTCCCTGGGCGGGGGCGACCCGGCCAAGGCGGTGCAGGCCATGATCGAGCGCACGGTGGAGGTCATGTACTCCACCGGTGACGAGAACCGCTTCATCGAGGTCACCTACCAGAACGGTGACAAAGAGATCATGTACTTCAAGGACTTCTCCTCGGGGGCCATGATCGAGAACATCGTCCGGCGGGCCAAGAAGCTGGCCATCAAGCGGGAGATCGCCGGCGACGGCCGGGGGATCCGCACCCAGCACCTCCTCGACTCCATCCGCCAGGAGTACAAAGAGCACGAAGACCTTCCCAACTCCACCAACCCCGACGACTGGGCCAAGATCTCCGGCAAGAAGGGGGAGCGCATCGTCTACATGCGCATCCTGCTCACCGAGGGCAAGACGGGCGAGCCCAAGGGCGGCAAGGCCATCGAGCGGGTGGGGACCGGCCAGTACCTCTGAGCCGCTTCTGCTCCCCGAGGCGAAGGGGAGGCCGGCCGCAGTACGGAATGGCCGGGGGAGGCGGGTAGGGTCGCCCCGTGGCGTTGCGCAAGGTGTTCGGGCTGGAGACCGAGTACGGGATACTCCAACGCGGACCGGGGGAGTCGAACCCGATCGCGGCGTCCTCGGTGCTCATCAACGCCTACGTGGCCGATCTGGCCCGAAAGGTGGCGTGGGACTTCGAGGACGAGTCCCCCGGCAACGACGCCCGCGGTTTCGCCCGCGAAGGCGCCATGGCTCCCGAGGTGGAGACCCATCTGGTGAACGCCGTGCTCACCAACGGTGCCCGGTACTACGTCGACCATGCCCACCCCGAGTACTCGACCCCGGAGTGCTCGGACGCCCGCGAGGTGGTGGTGTGGGACAAGGCGGGGGAGCGCATCCTGGCCCGCTCGATCCAGGCCGCCGCCCGCAACCTGCCCAACGGCCAGGGCATCGTCGTCTACAAGAACAACTCCGATGGCAAGGGCAACTCCTACGGGACCCACGAGAACTACCTCATGGACCGGGCCGTGCCGTTCGGGCGAATCGTCCAGCACGTGATGCCGCACTTCATCACCCGCCAGATCTACTGTGGCGCCGGCAAGGTCGGCACCGAGGCCGCCTCCACCGGTGGCGTGCAGGTCGACTTCCAGCTCTCCCAGCGGGCCGACTTCTTCGAAGAGGAGGTGGGGCTGGAGACCACGCTCAAGCGTCCGATCGTCAACACGCGCGACGAGCCGCACGCCGATGCCCAGAAGTACCGGCGCCTCCACGTGATCGTCGGCGACGCCAATCTGGCCGAGGTGTCCACCTACCTCAAGGTGGGAGTCACCGCCATCATCCTGTCGATGATCGAAGACGACGTCTTCGGCGAGCGCGACTTCAGCCTGGCGGCGCCGGTGCAGGCCATCCGCAGGGTCTCCTATGACCGGTCGCTGACGGTGCCCCTCGAGTTGGCCAGGGGCGGCACCATCACCGCCCTCGGCATCCAGTGGGAGCTGTTCGACCTGGCCCGCAAGTACGCAGAGGACCGCGGCCTCGAGGCGGTGGGCGACGAAGTGGGCTGGGACGTGTTGCAGCGCTGGGAGCAGGCGCTGAGCGGCCTGGAGACCGACCCCCTCAGCCTGGCCGACCAACTGGACTGGGTGGCCAAGTACCGGCTGATCGAGGGGTACCGTGAGCGCCACGGCCTCGCCTGGAGCGACTCCCGGCTGGCGGCCATGGACCTGCAGTACCACGACGTGCGGCCCGAGAAGTCCCTGTTCGCGCGGCTTCCCATGCAGCGGGTCGTGCAGGAGGACGAGGTGACCCAGGCCATGACCGAGCCGCCACGGACCACCCGGGCCTATTTCCGGGGCAAGTGCCTCCAGCGCTGGGGATCCTCCATCGCCGCCGCGAACTGGGATTCACTGGTGTTCGACCTCGGTGCCGAGCCCCTGCGCCGGGTCCCGATGATGGAACCGCTAAGAGGTAGTGCCGCCATTGTCGATACCTTGTTGGACGGATGTTCGAGCCCGGCGGAGT
>JAHWJQ010000122.1 GCA_019348305.1 Actinomycetota bacterium | reverse complement strand
GCTACGCCCGCCGCCGCCACCAGCGCTCACGTTCGGGCAGTCCCAGCTCCGCATGGCGAAGCTCAGGCTGCCCAAACTCGTCGGACCGTCCTCAGAAGAGCGGTGACAGCGCCCAGCCGGGGCCGGCCCCGGTGGCCAGCACGGCGAAGGCCGCGAGCACGGCGTTGCGCACGAGCTCGCGGGCCGACACCGGGCGTTCGGTGGTCGAGCCGAAACAGGCGCAGGGGACGCCGGCGCCGGCGGCCAGCGCCCGCACGATGACGGCGCTGAAGGCGACGAGCAACGCCAGCGCCGGCCACGCACCCACCCGGGGACGCAGCACCAGCCCGGCGGCCACTGCCGCCTCGACCAGAGGCACCGCCAGCGCCAGCGCGCGCGGCTGCGGAAGACCCAGGGCCAGGAAGGACTCCGCCGTCGGCCGGCGCCGGCGCAGCTTGGCCACCGCGGCCCAAGCCAGCAGCCCGGCCAAGGCCAAGGCGGCCACCCGGCCGACGTCCTGCATCAGGGCGGAGGCGCCGGCTTCTCGAACGCGGCCAGGAGCTCCAGGATCGTCCGCACGCCGAAGCCGGTGCCGCCCTTGGGCAGGTAGGTGTCGGCCTCGTCGCGGAAGGCGGGGCCGGCGATGTCGAGGTGCACCCAGGGCCGGCCGTCGACGAACTCCTGGAGGAACAGCCCGGCCGTCAACGCCCCGCCCTTGCCGTGGGCGGCGCCGATGTTCTTGATGTCGGCCACCTCGGAGTCAATGTGACGGCGGTAGCGCTTGGGCAGGGGCAGCGGCCAGACCGGCTCCCCCGCCCGTTGCGCCGCTGCCTCGACCTGGGCGGCCAGGCCGGCGTGGTTGGACATGAGGCCGGCGATCTCGTTGCCGAGGGCCACCGTGCAGGCGCCGGTCAAGGTGGCCAGGTCGACGATGGCATCGGGCGCGGCCTCGACGGCCAGGGAGAGGGCGTCGGCCAGCACGAGCCGCCCCTCGGCGTCGGTGTTGAGCACCTCCACGGTCTTGCCGTTGCGGATCTCGAGCACGTCGCCGGGCTTGATGGCCCGCCCCGACGGCAGGTTCTCGGTGCAGGCGGCCAAGCCGATCACCTTCACATCGCCACCCGCGGCCGCGACCGCCGACATGGCAGCGATCACGGCCGCCGCTCCACCCATGTCGCACTTCATGGTCATCATCCCGTCGCTCGTCTTGATCGACAGGCCACCGGAGTCGAAGGTGATCCCCTTGCCCACCAGGGCCACCGTGGCCCGGGGCTCGGGGGGTGAGTACACGAGCTGGATGAGCCGGGCAGGCTCCTCCGAGCCGGCGGCGACGCCGGCCAGGCCGCCGAGACGCTCGTTGACGATGTCGACCTCGTCGTAGACCGTGACCTCGAGACCCTCGCGCTCGGCCACCTCGCGGGCCACCGCCTCCAGACGCCGCGGCGTCACGGCTCGGGCCGGCTCGTTGACCAGGTCGCGGGCCAGGGCCACGGCCCCGGCGACCCTTGCGCCCCGCTCGAGCCACGATTGCAGATCCGACGAGCCGGCACCCACCAGGGTGACCGACTCCAGCGCGCAGGGCTTGGGAGTGCTCTTGTAGGTAGTGAACTGATAGGTGCCGAGCACCATCCCCTCGGCCACGGCCTGGGCCGCCGCTTCCCGCCCGAGCCCGGGAGGGGCGGCGTCGACCAGGGTGGTGGCCAGCGTCGTCGCCTTCCAGGCCGCCTTCACGGCGGCGCCGGCCGCCCGCCGCAGTGCCTCGAGGTCGACCGCGCCGCGATCGCCCAGCCCCACGGCCACCACGGTGCGACCACCGCCGGCCACCAGCGGCTGGGCCTGGCCGACCTCGGCGTCGAAGTCGCGCCCTTCGAGGAACCCGAAGTCGAGCTCCACCGGCGTGCCCGGGGCGAGCTCGAAGCCGGAGAAGACAGGCACCGCGAGCACCTCGGAGTCAGCGGGGACGTCGGTGGCGGTGGAGAAGGCAATGGGCGCCAGCGACGGGCCAACATCGGTAGCACTGGTCATCTCAAGCCTCCTGGGAGCGGGCCGGCACCGAGACACCCTCCTGCCAGCGGGCCATGGCCCACAGCAGGCTGGAGAGCCGGTTCAGGTACGGGATCACCGACGAACCGGCGCTGACGACGGGCAGGCAGCGGCGCTCGGCCCGGCGAACCACGGTCCTGGCCACGTCGAGCAACGCCGACAGGCGGTTCTGGCCGGGCAGCACGAACTCGTTGGGCATGCTGAACCGCTCGGTCATCGTCTGGATCTGCCCCTCCAGCCCGGCGACCATCTCAGGGGTCACCAGGGTCGTGCCAGCTGCCAGCTTGTGCCGGTTCTGGGGCAGGGTGGCCATCTCCGCCATGAGGACGTAGAGGTCGCGCTCGACCTGCAGCAACAGGCCGTTGAGCTCGCTCCCCGGCCCCGCTTCAGCCCGGGCCAACCCCAGGAAGGTCTGCGCCTCGTCCACGCTGCCATAGGCCTCAGGGGCGGCGCTGTCCTTGCGGACCCGGCCGCCGAAGTACAGCCCGGTCGTCCCGTCGTCGCCCCTGCCCGTGTAGAAGGTCACCGGCCGACACTACTTTCGGTCCTCCGCCACCATTCCCCCCTCCACCCGCAGGGTCCGGGTCACCTCCACCGCCTCGAGCAGGCGACGGTCGTGGGTCACCAGCAGCAGCGTCCCTTGGTAGGTGTCGAGGGCCCGCTCGAGCTCCTCGATGGCCGCCAGGTCGAGGTGGTTGGTTGGCTCGTCGAGCACCAGGCAGTTGACGCCGGTGGCCATCAGGGTGGCCAGCGTGGCCCGGCTGCGCTCGCCCGGGGACAGGCGGCCGCCGGGCCGGTCGACGTGGCCGGCGCCGAGGCCGAACTTGGCCAGGAGCGACCGGGCCTCGGAAAGCTCCTCGATGCCCGAAGCCCGCTGGAAGGTCTGCAGCACCGGCTCGGTGCCGGCGAAGAGCAGCCGGCCCTGGTCGAGGGTACCCACCTTGACCCCCGGCCCCAGGTGCCGCACACCGTGCGCGGGGGTGAGCTCGCCCAGCAGTGCCAGCAGCAGCGTCGTCTTGCCGCCGCCGTTGGGGCCGACGATGACCACCCGCTCCCGCCAGCCGATCTCCAGATCGACGGGGCCGAGGGTGAAGCGGCCGCGCCGCACCACCACCCCCTCCAGGCGGGCCACCACGTCGCCGCTGCGGGCTTCCGGGGCGAACTGCAGCTCCAGGCGCCAGCCCTCCCACGGCTTGTCGACGGGGTCGAGGTTGGCCAGCGACTTCTCCGTCACCCGCACCTTCGACGCCTGCTTCTCGGTGCGGTTGACCCGCCAACCCCGCTGGGCCCGGTCGTTGTCCTTGGGGTTCTTCTTCTGCTTGGCGACGCCGGTGGTGGCCCACGATTGCTGTTCGCGCAGCCGCTCGGTGAGGCGGGCGGAGTCGGCGCGGTAGCGGTCGAAGGCTTCGTACTGATGGCTCCGGGCCAGCTCCCGGGCGGCCACGTAGTCGCTCCAGCCGCCGGCGTAGTCGACCGCCCGATGGCTCTCCTCCTCGATCTCCAGGATGCGCTCGACGGTGCGATCGAGAAAGGCACGGTCGTGGGACACCACCACGACGCCGCCGGCCAGCCCGTCGAGAAAGCGCTCGAGGCGCTCGAGGCCGGCGAAGTCCAAGTTGTTGGTGGGCTCGTCGAGCAGGAAGACATCGAAGCGGGCCAACAGGATGGCCGCCAGCGCCGCCTTGGCCTGCTGGCCCCCCGAAAGCTGCGTCATCTCCACCGCCAGCCGGTCCGCCGGCAGGCCGACGTCGGCGCACACCTCACCGACCCGGGCGGCGAAGTCGTCCCCTCCGAGGGCCAAGAAGCGCTCCATGGCCTCGGTGTAGGGCTCGACGGCGTCGGGGTCAGACCCCAGCGCGGCGGTGAGCCGGTCGAGGTCGGCTTCGGCCGCGGCCACGCCGGTGCGGCGGGCGAGGTAGTCCTGCAGCGTCTCGCCAGGGCGGACCTCGACCTCCTGGGGCAGCCAGCCCACCTCCAAGGTCGCCGGCGCCCGTTCGACGGTGCCGGCGTCGGGAACCTCGAGCCCGGCCAGGATGCGCAGCAGGGTCGACTTGCCGATGCCGTTGGGGCCGACGAGGCCGAGGCGGGACCCCGGCGCCACCGCCACGTCGACCTCCTGGAGGACCACGTCGCTCCCGAAGGACTTGGTGATGCCGCGGGCCCGGAGCATCCCGCCAAAGTAGAGGGACCGCGGCCGAGGCCCCCATAGACTTTGGCGGTGAGCCGCTATCTCGACCTGGTGGGCGAGCGGGTCGTCGTGTTCGACGGCGCAGTGGGCACCAACCTGCAGCTCCAGGAGCTGACGGCCGACGACTTCGGCGGCCCCGCCCTGGAGGGGTGCAACGAGGTGCTGGTCGCCACCCGGCCCGACGTCGTAGCCGAGCTGCACCGCTCGTTCCTCGATGTCGGCGTCGACGTCATCGAGACCAACACCTTCGGCGGCTTCCCTACGGTGCTGGCCGAGTACGGCCTCGCCCACCGGGCCCACGAGCTCAACGTCACCGCCGCCCGCATCGCCCGGGAGGCGGCCTCCGGCTACAACGCCCTCGTGGCCGGCTCGATCGGGCCCGGCACGAAGTTCCCGAGCCTCGGCCACATCACCTTCGCCGAGCTTCGCGATGCCTTCCAGGTGCAGGCCGAGGGCCTCATCGAAGGAGGCGTCGACCTGTTCGTGGTGGAGACGGTCTTCGACCTCCTCCAGGCCAAGGCCGCCATCGTCGCCTGCCGGCGGGCCATGGCCAAGGCCGGCGTCGACCTGCCCATTCAGGTGCAGGTGACCATCGAGCTCACGGGGCGGATGCTGCCCGGCACCGAGATCGCCGCCGCCCTCACGGCGCTCTCCGCCTTGCGGCCGGCGGTCATCGGTCTCAACTGCGCCACCGGGCCGGCCGAGATGAGCGAGCACCTGCGCTACCTGTCCCAGCACGCGACGGTGCCGGTGTCGGTGATGCCGAACGCCGGGCTGCCGGTGCTCGGCAAGTCCGGCGCGGAGTACCCCCTGCAGCCGGTCGAGCTCGCGGACGCGCTCGAGGACTTCGTCCAGACGTACGGCGTCGGCCTGGTCGGCGGGTGCTGCGGCACGACTCCCGAGCACCTTCGGGCGGTCGTCGAGCGGTGCCGGGACCTGACGCCGGCGCGGCGCGACGTGACGGCCGACCCCGGCCTCGCCTCGATGTACAGCCACACGTCCTATGACCAGTCACCGTCGTTCCTGGTGGTGGGAGAGCGCTCGAACGCCAACGGCTTCAAGCGCTTCCGGGAGGCCATGCTCGACAGCGACTGGGACACCTGCGTGCGCATGGGCCAGGACCAGGTGGCCGAGGGCTCCCACGTGCTCGACCTGTGCGTCGACTACGTGGGCGAGGACGGCGTGGAGGACATGACCGAGCTCGCCTCGCGTTACGCCACCCAGATCACGGTGCCGCTGATGCTCGACTCCACCGAGCCGGCGGTCATCGAGGCGGGCCTGCAGTGGCTGGGCGGCAAGGCCATCCTCAACTCGGTCAACCTCGAAGACGGCGACGCGCCCGGCACCCGGCTCGACCGGTTCCTGTCGCTGGCCCGCGAGTACGGCGCCGCCGTCGTGTGCACCTGCATCGACACCGAGGGCCAGGCCCGCACGGCCGAGTGGAAGCTGCGGGCGGCGCGCCAGATCCACGACCTGGCCGTCGACCGCTACGGCATCGACCCCCAGGACCTCTTCTTCGACCCTCTCGCCCTCACGCTGGCCACCGGCATCGACGAGAGCCGCCGTGACGGCATCGAGACGCTCGAGGGCATCCGCCTCATCAAGTCGGAGTTGCCCGGTGTCCACACCATCCTCGGGCTCTCCAACATCTCCTTCGGCCTGACGCCGGCGGCCCGTCACGTCCTCAACTCGGTGTTCCTGCACGAGTGCCAGGAGGCGGGCCTGGACGCGGCCATCGTCCACGCCGGGCGGATCCTGCCACTCAACCGGCTCGACCCGCACCAGGTGGAGGTGTGCCTCGACCTGATCTACGACCGTCGCCGCGAGGGCTACGACCCGCTCCAGGCGCTCCTGCGGCTGTTCGAGGGCGTGTCCTCGGCCGCCGTGTCGACCAAGGAGGACCGCTCGGGCTGGCCCGTCGGTGAGCGGCTCAAGCAACGGATCATCGACGGCGACCGCGACGCCCTGGAAGCCGACCTGCAGGAGGCGCTCGGCTCGGGCAAGGGGCCTCTGGAGATCGTCAACGACGACCTGCTCGCCGGCATGAAGGTGGTGGGCGAGCTGTTCGGCTCCGGGCAGATGCAGCTGCCGTTCGTGTTGCAGTCGGCGGAGACGATGAAGGCGGCCGTCCGGTTCCTCGAGCCCCACATGGAAAAGGCCGACCAGGGCGGCCGGGGCACGCTGGTGCTGGCCACGGTGAAGGGCGACGTCCACGACATCGGCAAGAACCTCGTCGACATCATCCTGACCAACAACGGCTACACGGTGCACAACCTGGGCATCAAGATCGCCGTCACCGAGATGATCGAAAAGGCCCTGGAGGTGGGCGCCGACGCCATCGGGATGAGCGG
>JAHWJQ010000121.1 GCA_019348305.1 Actinomycetota bacterium | reverse complement strand
CTTCGTACATCCCCATGAGCATCATCGCCCGCATGCGGGCCAAGCCCCGCTACGACCCGCGTCAACTCGAACAGGCTGCCCTGGCCGCCCTGTACGGCTACTTCCACCCGGTGAGGGGCGGGCCCGACGGCACGGGCTGGCCCTTCGGCAGGAGTGTCGCTCCTGGCGAGGCCTATGCCATCTTGAACGGCGTGCCGGGAGTGGAGGCGGTGGAGGACGTGCGCCTCTACCCGGCACTGCCCCTCGAGAACAAGCGGGACCCCAAGACCGACCTCATCGCCCCCGGCCCGAGCGAACTCGTCTTTTCGTGGGAGCACCAGGTGCAGGTGCGCGGGTGATGATCCTTGTACTGTCGTTGACGTCGGGGGGCGGAACAGGAGTCGGGCGATGCGGGCACTGGTAGAAGGTCTGGAGACGCCGCACCCGATCGCCCTGCAGCTCCCCGGCCTGTTCCAGGACGACGATTTCACCCGCCGCTTCACCTCCGCATTGGACGAGGTGCTCGCCCCCATCTTCGTCACCCTCGACGCCATCGAGGCCTACGTCGATCCGTGGCTGACCCCCGACGACTTTCTCCTCTGGCTCTCGGAGTGGGTGGGTATCCCCGTCGACCACGGTCTGCCCCAGGAGCGCAAACGAGCACTGGTGGCCGGGGCCGCCAGCCTCTACGGCTGGGCCGGCACGGCCAAGGGAATCGCCGACCTGGTCGAGCTGTACTCCGGCGTCCGACCCGAGGTGGTCGACTCGGGTGGCGTTGCGTGGTCGCCGACACCCGATGGCGACATCCCCGGTAGTGACGATGCCCAGGTGAGCGTGCGCTTCCCCGCCGGCGCCGCCGTGGATGTCGCCCGGGTGCACCGCCTGCTCGAGGCGACCCTGCCCGCTCATGTCGCCGCCAGCGTCGAGGTCAGCCAGAGATGATCGTCTGCACCAACTGCGGAAACCACAACGAGGACAGCGACGAGTTCTGTGGCTCGTGCGGCAAGTTCCTCGAGTGGGTGGGCCAGCGCATCGAGGCGCCAGCACCGCCAGCCGAGGTTCAGGTGGCACCCGAGCCCGAACCGGTGAAGACGGGGCTGATCGACCGGGTCAAGGCGGCCGTCGGCATCGACGAAGGTGCCCACTCCTCCTCGCCAGCGAGCGGCGCGACAGCCGTCGCCGGTCCGCCGACGGCCGGCAGCGGCCTCCTCGGGGCACCGCCGGCCGGTGACGGCAGCGGGCCAGGCCATGGCGAAGAGGCCCGCCGGAGGGCCGAGGAGGAGCGGGCGCAGCAGGAGGCCGAGGCGGCGCGCCGGGCGCAACAGGAAGCCGAGGCCAAGGCGGCCGCCGACGCCGAGGCGGCCCGCCGGGCCGAGCAAGAGGCGCGAAGGCGAGCCGAGGAGGAGGCCCGTGCCCGAGCCGACGCTGAGCGCCGGCAAGCAAGCGAGGCCGAGGCGGCCCGGCGGGCCGAGGAAGAACGCCGGGCCGTAGCAGCGGCCGAGGCCGCCGCGGCAGCAGCGGCTGCGGGAGCCAGGCAGGCCGAGGCGGAGGCCGCCGCCCACGCCGACGACGGTGCGGCGCAGCTTGCCGCCGCGGCGGAAGCGGCGCGCCAGGCCGAGCAGTCTGCCGCGGCGGCCGCCGCCCTCGAGGAGGCGAGACGGGCCGAGGAGATGGCGCGGGCCGAGGCCGAGGCCGAAGCCCGGGCACTCCAAGAGGCGCAGCAAAAGGCCAGGGAGGAAGCCGAGGGGCGCCGGGCAGCCGAGGAGCAGGCGCGCCAGCGGGCAGCCGAGGAAGCGCGCGCCAAGGCGACCGCCGAAGCGCGTGCCCGCGACGAGGAGGCGGCCCGCAAGCGGGCGGCGGCACTGCTACAGCGGGCTCGCCCTGCGCCCACAGCCGTCCCCGACGAGCCGCCCGCTCTCCCCGGCTCCGGTCCCGTCGCGCCTGCGGCCGTGACCCCGACGAACGTGCCCCGCCCGCCCGCACAGCAGCCGGTGGCCCAGCAGCCGGTGGCCCAGCAGCCTTCTGTGTCGAAGATGCCGCCCCGGCCCGACCCCAAGGTCAAGCCGGCCGACAAGGTGCTCAACGCGGGCGACCTCGTGTGCGGCCAGTGCGGTCAGGGCAACGACCCCACCCGCAAGTTCTGTCGCAAGTGCGGCAACTCACTCGCCCAAGCGGTTCCTGCCAAGAAGGTCCCGTGGTGGAAGAAGCTGTTCTCCCCGAAGTCGCGGGTGTCGAAGGAAGCGGGCACCCGAGGCTCCAAGGTGCGCGCCGCCAAGGAAGCCAGCTTCAAGGTGCAGATCTTCCTCAACACCCTGCGCCGGGTGCTGATGGTCCTCGCCTTCCTGGGCGTTGCCGGCTCCCTCGCCGTCCCGTCGACCCGCACCCTCGTCCTCGACAAGGGCAGGTCGGCGTTCAACTCGGCGCAGGCCCTGTTCAACCCGCAGTTCGAACCGGTCAACGCCGTGGCTGTCAGCGCGAGCTCCGCCATCCCCGGCCACGAGGCGGCCTTGGCCAACGACCTCGGCTCCAACACCTACTGGGCCGAGGGGGCCGAGGGTGAAGGCGTGGGCCAGACCCTCTCGTTCACCTTCGAGAACAAGGTCGACCTCACCAAGGTCATCGTGAGCTCGGGGGCAGCCGACTCGTCCGACAACTTCTTGAAACAACCGCGGCCGAAGCGACTGCACCTGACCTTCGACAACGGAGGCAGCACCGACATCCTCCTCAAGGACCAGTTCAAGCCTCAGGGCTTCAACCTCAAGGGCGCCAAGGGCGTGTCCACGGTGATCATCAGCATCTCGGAGGTCTACAAGGGCCAAGTCGGTTCCGACACGGCCATCGCCGAGGTGGAGTTCAAGAAGAAGGGCTGAGGCCGAGGTCCCTGAGCACCGTGTCGTAGCGACGCTGGGCCTTGCTGGCGGCCGCCGGGTCGCCCGAAGCGTGATGGGCGGAGATCAAGAGCCGCCAGAGGTCGTCGCGGTAAGGGTCGATGCGCAGGCCACGGTCGGCTTCCGTCGCCGCCGCCTGGGGTTGGCCCGCCCCGAGCAGTATGGCGGCCCGGCCGTGGGAGGCGTCCGCCGCCTGCAGGCGATACCGCTCGCGCTCGGCCAGCACCCACTCCGCGGCCCCCTCGTCGGCCAGAAGCTCTCCCCGATAAAGGTCGAGGGCGCGCGCCAGGCGCTCGCCGGCTGTCTCGTGGTCACCCTGCGAGCGGGCGAGACCGGCGGCGGCCAGATGGGCGTCGAAGAGAGCGAGGTCGAGGGCGCCAGGTCCCACAGCGAGGCGGTAGGTGTCGCCCTCGCGCACCACCACAGCAGCAGCGCCGCGGGCGACGCCCGGCTCCAGCAGCTGGCGCAGCGAGGAGATGGCCACTTGCAGGTTGCGGGTGCCGACCCGGGCGTCGCCCTCGCTGGGCCAGAGGCAGTCGACGAGGTGGTCGCGGTGTACAGGGCGGCCGGCGTGCAGGGCGAGCAGGCGCAGCAGTGACCGCACCCGGGGCTTGATCGAGGACAGCTCGAGCGGCTCCCCGTCGAGGTGAGCCACCAGCGGCCCGAAGCAGCGCAGCTCCAGGCCGTGGGCCGGGGAGGCCGTCGCAGGTGCCGTGCGCTGACGGCTGTCCGAGGCGGTGGTCACTGGTGGGGTGCCGAAGCAGAGGCCGAGCCGCACCAGCACGCCGGCGGCTCGGGCCGCGGGATCGCTGCCGGCCCCGTGTTCGAGAAGGGCCGACGCCAGCCCGACCACCGCAACCGGCCCGGGGGCGGCCGACTGGCGGGCGGCGGCGGCGGCCCGGTTGGTGTGCAGTGCTGCGTCGGCGTCGCCGGCCCGAGCCATGGCAAGGGCAGCGCCGGCGCGGGCCCACGCCTCCAGCACCGAGGCGCCGACGGCGTCGAAGCCCTCGGCGGCCTCGAGCAACAACTCGGGTGCGTCCTGGCCCCGGCACAGCGCACCCAGGCCCCACAAGAGCTGGGCCAGCGGCCGGCCCCACTCGTCGTCCTTGGACAGCCCCTCCGCCGCCTGGTCGGGGCAGCCCGACTCCACATCGGCGACCGCCTTCACGAGTGCCCCGAGCCACGGTATGCCAGCGTCCTCCGCGGCCTCCATCAGCGCCGGCCCCTCGGAGACCCCCGACCGCCCGGCCAGAAGCCGGGCCACGGCGGCAGCGGTTCGGGCTCCCAGGGCGAGTGCTGGAGTGGCGTCCGCGCGGCTGGCGACGGCATCGAGGCGGGTGGCCGCCGCCCCCACATGGCCGGCCAGGAGGCTGGCGATACCCGAGGCCAGGGCCCCGCCGGCGCCGGTGAACCGAGCTGCCTCGCGCTGGGCCAGCCCGGCTGGGTCGCGCACCACGGCGCGGCGCAAGAGTGAGGTCCAGTCCGTCGGCACCGGCACCGGCTCCTCGAACCAGGCGGCCAGCGCCTGGCGCTCACGGCGGATCGTCTCTGCCGGTTGCGGGTGGGCGGAGGCCGCCTCCGCTCGGTCGTAGGCCTCGATGGCGGCCCGCCACCGCCCGAGGGCGACGTTGCGACGTGCCCAGGCCAGGAGCAGCCAAGGGTCCTGGTCGAGCAGCGCCGCGGGCAGCGCTTCGATCCACTCCCCTGGCTTGTCGATCACCTGCTCCCCCCGGCCACCCAGCAACCCGCTCGCCGCTTCCCAGTCCGCGGCATGGCAGTAGGCCCTCAGAGCCTCGGGGAGATGGCCGTGACTCTCGAGCAGTTGCCCGGCCCGCCGGTAGCGGGCGCGTGCTTCGAGCTCGCCCACCGTCTCGAGGAGCACCGCCTCGAGGTGCGACCGCAGGACCTCGTGGTAGCGGTAGGCCCCCTCGTCGTCCATAGCCGCGGTGAAGATCTGCCGCTGCTCGAGCTCGGCCAGCAGGGCTGAGCCGCTGGTGGCTCCGGTGAGGGCGTCGCACAGCGCCGGCGTCAGTCGGCCCAGCACACAGGTCTGCAGGAGGAAGTCGCGCACATGGAGCGGCAGCTCGTCGAGGACGTTGCGAGCGAGGTACTCCCGCACCAGGCGCGACCGCACCCCCAACTCGTGGAGCACCCGGCGACGCTCGGAGGCCGTCTTGCCCCGGGTGGCGAGGTGGAACAGCTGCAACCCTGCCGCCCAACCCTCGGTACGCCTCGCCAACTCCGCCTGCTCGTCGGGGGGCAGGGGCTCGCCGTAGAAGTCGTGGAAGAGCCGCTCGACCTCCCACGACCGGAAGCGCAGCTCCTCGGGGCCCATCTCGATCACCTGGTCGGACACGCGTAGCCGCGACAGGTTGAACCCGGGCGCCCGGCGGGTGGCCGCCACCATGGCGATGCCCGGGGGCAGGTGCTCGAGAAGGCGCTCGAGGGTGGCTTCGGCCTCCGTACCCCACAGCGCGTGCAGATCATCGACGGCGATCAGCCCCCGGTCGCCCTCCCAATGGTCGAGCGCCTCGATGGCGTCGTCGACGTCGCTCCAGCCGCCCGTGAGGCCAAAGGCGGCGACGAGGCCACGTTCGAGGTGGGCGACAGCGGCGGCCGCCGATGCATCCGCCGGCTCTGCCCGGTACCACGCCACCGGCATTCCCGTCCCGGCTGCGAACTGCGACAGCAGGGTGGTCTTGCCCGACCCAGCCGGCGCCACCACCAGGGCCAGCCGGTGCTGCCACACCGTGGCGAGCAGTCCATGGAGGCGTTCGCGGGGCAACGCCTTGACCCGCGGCGCCCGCACCTTCGCGCCCAGAACCGGCTTTCCCGCTGCTCCCATTGACCGCCCCGCCGCGTCGCCAAGAAGATCTTGCCCGAAAGGGTACGCCATGTTGCCCGCCGGCGGAGTCGGCCTGCCGGGGGAACAGGTGGCGCGGCAACAGCGGGGCGCCCTCCCTCGCGCGGGTGGAGCAACAACGCGGGTGGAGGGGGGTCGCAACCGGGTAGCTCTTCTGGATGCCGATCGACCCCGATGTCGCCGCCCTCGCCCGAGGGGAGAACTTTGCCGCTTTCACCACGATCCTGCCCAGCGGGCATCCCATGACCCATGTCATGTGGGTCGACTGCGACGACGAGCACGTACTGATCAACACCGAGGTCCACCGCCAGAAGTACAAGAACGTCCAGCACGACCCCCGCGTGACGGTGACGGTCATCGACCGTGCCAACCCCTACCGCTTCGCCGAGGTCAGAGGACTCGTGGTCGACACGGTGGGGGGCGACGAGGCCCGGCGGCACATCGACGAGTTGAGCCAGAAGTACACGGGCGCGCCCTATCCTCCGGAGGCGGTGCAGAGCGAGCGGGTCATCCTGCGCATCGAGCCCAGGAGGCAGCTGGCCAGAGGCTAGGTCGGTAGGCTCGCCTCGTGGCCCGCGGCAGCACCGGTCGTTCAAGGGGGCGGCCTTGGTGGCAGCGACTCCTCCGCCTTGCCGCCGTGGGGGCGGGCGTGGTGGCCGTGGTCGCCTGGCGAGAGCGCAAGTTTGCCGAGAACCAGCAGCGCTACGGGGTGCCCTACTCAGCCGGCGAGGCCTAGGGAGTCGAGGAGCAGCGGCGCGGTGTCCTTGGGTGACACCTTGTACCAAGCCTCGACGATCTTGCCCTTGGCGTCGACCAGGAAGGCCGAGCGGATGATCCCCATGTACTTCTTGCCGTACATCGAGCGCTCCCCCCAGAC
>JAHWJQ010000120.1 GCA_019348305.1 Actinomycetota bacterium | reverse complement strand
ACGTCGGGTGCACCTTCGAGATCGACTTCTACGGCTTCGACCGCGATCCCAACGTCGAGGACGAGGCCGCCCGCACCTACTTCTCCAAGGTCACCTTCGAGGGAATCGCCCCCACCGGAGGCGGCAACCTCGTGCCCGACACGGGCTCGACCTCGGTGTTCGTGGGAGAGGATGCGGCCGGCGGCGGCACCGACCTCGACGCCTCCGAGCGCTACAACCTCACGGGCGCTCTCAGTGGCCTGACGCCTCACCCCAAGCAGGGCTACCACGTCAAGGTCACCGTGCACACGCCGTTCTCGCGGGGTGCTGACGTCAAGCACAAGGTGCTGTGGATCGCACCGTGTGCCACGCCGGCTCCTGAGGACCAGGTCAACGAGGAGGTCAAGAAGGAGGAGGTCAAGAAGGAGGAGGTCAAGGAGGAGCCGAAGCAGGAGAACCGCACCGAGACCAAGAAGGAAGTGGTCGAAGAGGTCCTCTCCAGGGTTGAGCAGATTCAGCCCGCGACGGTGGTCGTACCCGAGGTCGCCACGCCGGCGCCCACGGGGGAGACCGCTTCCATGGTGCTGTCCGCGGTCGCGGAATCCGCACCCCCGGTGACACCTGTCGCCGGGCCGAAGGCCACGGTCCTCGGAGTCGAGTACACCAAGGGAGCAGCGGCCGAGCAGCTGGCCGTCACCGGCGACACCCACCGGACGCTCCTGCTCCTGGCAGGCATCGCGCTCTGCCTGGGGATGGCGTTCGTCTCCGGCAGCAAGCTTCTAGCCCAAGCATGAACCACCTCACGTCCCGCCCGCCCTCGCCAGGGGTGGGCGGGACGTGGCGCGCCTGCCCGCGGTTTTTCGCCTCCACCGTCGGGGCAGGAAAGGGCCACACCGACAAAAGGGGGAAATTTCATGGCCAAGGTCGATCCTGACAGCGGCGAGATGATGAGCGACGAGCCGGATGTGTCCGAGGAGACATCGGGCGGCCACTCCGACCCCGCCAAGGACTCTGGCAAGGACCCGCACGAGCAGACGGGCGCCGGCCAGTCGGGCGGCTGAGCTTCTCATCGCCAAAGCGGGTGTGCCGTGGGACACACGGCACACCCGCAGCGACGGCTATCGCAGGTCGGTCGGCGGCTCGGCTAGGTGGACTGCTGTCGCACGTTCTCCACGCCCGCCTGACCCTGGTCCTTCAGCTCAGTCGCCGCCGTGGACGCCTGCTCGACGACCTGCTGGCCGGCGGTGCTGGCCTCTGATTTGACCTGTTCGGCCGCCTGAGAGGCGGTCTCTTTTATGGCCTCGGTGGCCTGAGAGGCCGAGGACGACAACTGCTGGCGCACCTCGCCGCCGACCTCCTTGCCAAGTTCCTTGGCCTGCTCGCCAACCGGCTCCAGAGCCCCCAGCACCGACCCTGCGGCCTGCTGCTCCCGCTCGGTGGTGGGAAGCAGGCTGGCGAGCAGGAGCCCGCCGCCGAAGGCTATGAGCCCGGCGGCGAAGGGGTTGCCGGCGGTCTGCTGGCGGGCCATCACCGGGACCTGCTGCACCGTGTCGGCCGCGGCACCGGCCGCCGACGCCACCTCGCCGGCCACGCTTCCGGCGGCGGAGGCCGCTTGGCTACCGGCATCGGCGCCTACTTGGCCGACGCCGGTGGCGGTCGTGCGCACCTTGTCGGTCGCCGTTTCGGCCGTTCCCATCACCGCGTCGCGTGCCGACCGCAGGCCGTGACGCACACGTGCCGTGCGGCGTTCGACAATGCGTCCCGGGCTGACCCTGTCACCAATGGCGTCGAGGGTGCGGCCCATGTCCTCCCGCGTGCGCTCGATGTCGCGCCTCATCTCATCTGCTGTTTGGCCCATTCGGCGTCCTCCTTGAGAGTTTCGATCGTTTGCTCCGGTACGGGCCGGATCTGCTTGAGCTCCTGGCGTCCGCGCTGGAACAGGAGGTAGGCGACGACGGCGAAGATCGCGCCCACGATGAGGAAGGCGAGCCCCGCCGGCATGACCTCGGCCAGCCCCCACGCGACCGCGAACGACACCATCAACACCGCCAGGTAGCCGGCGAGGGCAGTTCCGCCGAGCATCCCCCCGGCGCGGCTCGTGCGGCCGAGCTCCTCTTTGATCTCGGCCCGGGCCAGCTCCAGCTCCTGGCGAACGAGGGTCGTCATGTCCCGGCTCAAGTTGCCCACCAGCTCGCCCAGGCTCGGTTCCTCTGCGTCGGCGACCTCGGCCATCGCGGGCTCGGGCAGCCGTCGCGCGCTGCGCCGAGACGGCGTCGTGCTCATGGCTGAACGCTCGGTGAGGTAGCCGGGCCGGCGCCAGGGCCGGGCACCGGCGGCACTGCCGGCGGTGGCGTGATGGTGGTGCTCACGCTCCCCGGCACACCGGCGGTGGGAGGCTCTATGGAGTCGACACCGGGGAGGCCGCCGGCCACACCTGAGGCAGGTGGCATCGCTGGTACGGCAGGCGTCGCTGGTGCCGAGGCGGGCGTCGCGGGTGCCACGGCGGGCGTCGCGGGTGCCATGGTGGGCGTCGCGGGTGGCAGCGCGGCGACCGGTTGCCCCGCCTGATCGCCCCCGCTGCGGCCGGCCTTGATCAGCCGGCCGGCGGCGAAGCCGGCCAGGGCCGTACCCAGGAGGAAGGCTCCGGGGCGGCGGCGGGCGAAGCGACGGACGTCGTCCACCACCCCGTCGAAGCCTCGCTCGTCGATGCGGCTGGCCACCAGGTTGAGCTGGGAGGCGGCCTGCTCGACGTAGTCGCGGACCGGCCCCGCATCTTCGGCCCGCCCCTGGCTGAGCGCACGCGCTTCGTCGCTCAGCTTGCGCAGCGTCTGGCTGAGCCGCTCGGTCTGCCCGGAAGCCTGCTCGTGCAGCTGGCTTCTCGCGTCCTCCACGAGGTTTCGGCCTTGGGCGGCGGCCTCGCCGGCTACCCGGCTCGCCTCCTCGGTGACCGTTCCAGCCACCTGCTGCGCTGCGCCGGTGGCCGCTGTGGCTACACCCTCGGCCTGTTCCGTGGCTGCGGCGGCGAGGTTGGCGGCCTCGTCGCTCGCTGCTTCGGTGGTCGTTCGGGTGGCGTCGTTGTTCGTGTATGTGTTGGTCATGGCACCTCCGGTGCTCGCGTGTATCGCGCCGTACCCGTCGCCTCGCGACCCGACACCCGTATTCGTTTCACGTCCCACCGACAGGGACAGGGAGGTCGTCGTGAGCGACCAAAACCAACCCCAACAGGCCCAGGAGTACCCCGGTTCCACCTCCGAGATGATCCCGCAGCCCCGCGACGCCATGGAGGACTACGACGGGCGCTCCCTGCTGGAAGGGCGCCGGGCGCTCGTCACCGGCGGCGACTCCGGTATCGGCCGCGCAGTGGCGGTTGCCTTCGCCAAGGAGGGTGCCGACGTGGCCATCGCGTACCTGAGCGAGGAGGACGATGCTCGCCACACCGCGCAGCTGGTGGAAAAGGCGGGCCGGCAGTGCCTGCTCCTGCCCGGCGACCTGGCCAGCGAGGAGGCGTGCCAGGCGGCGGTGTCGCGCACGGTCGATGAGCTGGGCGAGCTCGACATCCTGGTGAACAACATCGCCTACCAGTCGCCCGCCGATTCCCTTCTCGAGATCACCACCGAGCAGTGGGACCGCACCTTCAAGGTGAACATCTACAGCTACTTCTGGGCCACGAAGGCAGCGTTGCCCCACCTCCCCGACGGCGGTGCGGGCGCCATCATCAACACGGCGTCGATCAACGGTCTGCGGGGCAACAAGAGTCTCATCGACTACTCGGCCACCAAGGGCGCCATCCTCGCCTTCACCTACGCCATGGCTCAATCGCTCGTCGAACGGCGCATCCGGGTGAACTGCGTGGCTCCCGGCCCTGTGTGGACGCCCTTGATCCCGGCCACCATGGACCCGGAGAAGAGCGCGAAGTTCGGCCAGCAGGCGCCGATGCGTGAGCCGGCGCACCCCGACGACATCGCCCCGTCCTTTGTGTTCTTCGCCTCCGAGCGGCTCTCCGGCTACTACACCGGCGAGGTGCTCGCCCCCATCGGAGGCGAGACCCTTCCCGGGTGATCCGGCTTGGAGGTGGGTAGAGCGGCGCCGACAGAAGGAGAATCCACATGAGCGACGTCATCGCCACCCTGGAGGCGGACCATCGGAGGGTGGAGGAACTGTTCAAGTCCTACGGCTTGACCACCGACGAACAGCGACCGCAGGTGCTCGCCGACATCGTCCGTGAGCTGTCCGTGCACGCCGCCCTCGAGGAGCAGATCGTCTACCCGGCCATAAGGGCCAAGCTCGACCAGGGGAGCGAGGAGGCAGATCACGCCATCGACGAGCACCAGCAGATCAAGCAGCTCCTGGCCGACCTGGAACGCTTGGACATCGACACTCCCGAGCACAACGATCGCTTCGAGGGGCTCACGGCGGCGGTGCAGGAGCACGTTTCGGAGGAGGAGGGCGAGCTGTTCCCGCAGCTGCGGGCGGCGCTCGACCCGAACCGGCTCGACCAGATGGGCTCGCTGGTGGACAAGGCACGCAACCTGATGCCGACCCACCCCCACCCGAACGTGCCCGGCACCGCCACGGCACAATTAGCTGCGGCACCGTTGGCGAGCATGGCCGATCACATCCGCGACTTCCTCGGGGGGCTGAGGAGCGGCGGCAGCTGAGGAGGGTGCATCGCGACTCCCGCGGCTGCTAGACCACCAGCGATGAAGGCGGTCGTGATCTTCGAGAGCCTGACCGGCAACACTCGCAAGGCGGCTTCGTTCATAGCGGCGGAGCTCGAGCGCCAAGGGGTCCCGACGACGGTCTCGCCGATCACGGCCATCGACTACCAGGCGTTGGAGGACGCCGACCTGGTCATCGTCGGCTCCTGGACCGACGGGCTGCTCTTTTTCGGACAGCGCCCCGGGCGGGCCGGGCGGCTGCGCAAGCTCCCCTTCATCGCTGGCAAGCGCTGCGTGGTGTTCTGCACTTACGCGGTCGACTCCGGAGCCACGCTCGACAAGCTGGTCGCCATCCTGGAGGATCGGGGTGCCGAGGTGCTGGGCGGCATGGCCATCCGGCGCGACAACCTCGCCGGCGGCGCCAAGGACTTCGTCAGCCGGGTACTCGACGTCGCCGCCGCCTGAGCAGCCAGCCGGCGTCGGCCCGCCCGCCGGCGCCATCGCCTAGAACGTCGGAACATGTCGTGGTCGTTCCTGGACGGGGTGCCCGAGGAGGACCGGCGCCGCGTGCTTGCCGCCACCCGCCGACGGCGGTACGGGCGCCGGGAGGTGCTTTTCCACGAAGGCGATCCCGGCGACACGCTCCACCTGATCGACAAGGGGAGGGTGGCGATCCGGGTCACCACACCGCTGGGGGACGTGGCCACCTTGAACGTCCTGGGCCCCGGGCGGGTCGTGGGGGAACTGGCGCTGCTGCACGAGCCGTCCCGGCGGTCGGCAACGGTGGTGGCGCTCGAGCCCACCCAGACCCTGACCGTGACCCGCGACGACTTCTGGGCCTTGCGCAGGAACTACCCGGGTGTGGACGCCTTCCTGGTGAACGTGCTGGCCGAGGAGGTGGGCCGGCTGAGCCGACTGCTGGTCGAGGCCCTCTATGTTCCCGTCTCCAACCGGGTGCTGAGGCGCCTCCTGTCGCTGGCCGACCTCTACGGAGGCGCCAGGGCGGGTACCGCCATCCCTCTCACCCAGGAGGACCTGGCCAGCCTGGCCGGCACCTCCCGGGCCACGGTCAACAGGGTGCTGGGCGAGATGGAGGTCCTCGGCGCGCTCGAGGTGGCGCGGGGTCGCATCACCCTGGTCGACCCTGCGCTCCTGTCGCGCCGTGCCCGTTGAAGTGTCACGGGGGTTACACACCGTGTGTCACGCCGGCGAAGGACGCCGGGGCGTAGCCGTCGTACCTTGACCTCAAGCGGGACACAGCAGGCGGGATGCTGTGAGGCGGGAAAACAGCGTGGGAGGCCTTGTCCGGCGGGGGCAGGGCCTCCGGCGCGTGCCTCCCCGGGCCAGGGGTATCCTCGCCGCCAAGGAGGCGGGAGCGGATGGACGAGGCGGGGCGGGAAGACGGGCCGGCAGGCGCGGGGTGGCGGGAGGAGGGGCCGGACGTGGGCCACCCGGCGCCGGCCCTGCTCCAGGAACTGGCGGCGCTGGATCGGGCCCAAGAGGTCGTCGCGTGCGCCGGCGAGCCGGCCGAGCCCGAGGATGAAGAAGTGCCGGCCAGACCGCGGGTGCGCACGAGTACCAAGGTCGTCCTGGTGGTTGGCGCCTGGCTCCTTCTGACGCTGTTCCTTGTCGGCCGCTTCTCCGGCGGCCCCGTTCCCGAGGGCTCAGCGCGGCTCGACCAGGCAGCTACCGGCGACGAGGAGGACGAAGCGGCGGCCGAGGGCGAGGAGGCCTCCGGCGAGGAATCATCGGGCGACGGCTCGGAGGAGCTGGCGGTCGGTGAGCTCGTCGCTGGTGGTGGGACCTACGGGGATGGGACCGCCATCGCGGGCGCAGACCCGGTCGCCGGAGGCGCCGGTGGAGGCGCCGTCTATGCCGGGATCCCCGCCGAGGCGTCAGCAGGAGTGGGCGGCGGGGGAGCAGTGCCGGGGGCTGCTCCCGGGTCGCCCGGCTCCACTGCCGTGGCACCGGGCTCGGGCGGCGGGTCCACCACTACGGCGCCTTCGGCAGGGG
>JAHWJQ010000011.1 GCA_019348305.1 Actinomycetota bacterium | reverse complement strand
AGATCGTAGATGGGACGGCACATCCCGGCCGTCCACTCACCCGGTGGACCGCCGTCAAAAATAAGAGAGATCTGATCGCCAACAGAAAGGTCCATTCCACAGGCGGTCTCCTCGTGGGATCGTCGCGAGTCGCGCTCGCCCGGGCGAGCAGCGCTCCCACCGACCCCTCGGCGAGGCCGAGGCCGGCAGCAATCTCGCGGTAGCTGTGGCCGGCGGGGCGGAGCAACAGAGCGTGGCCTGCCGCTCCGGGAGAACGGCGAGGCAGACCGGACGCGTCGTAGCTACTGCTGCCGTTGCTCACGGCTGTGCTGCTCCTGCCCTCCCTCGAGCATGTACGCCCCGAGCATCGCGGCCAGAGAGGCGAAAACGACCACGGAGTAGACAGCGAGGATCAGCTCGAGCACGTCGGCGACCAGCGACGGCGATTCGATTCCCTCTCCGGTGATGGTTGCGAGTGCGGCGTCGTGAAGGGCGCGCCCGTACGAGTCGAAGTCCCCGAACTCGAAGAGGAGCTGGCTCGAGGCCAGGACGACGATCGCGGTCACAGCGCTCAACCAGGCCAGACGGTTCGAGAGCTTGCGGGTCGCCGTCTTCATACCCCGCAGGGCCGATGACACGACCCGGACCAGCCTTCCCGGACGGAGTCGGGCCAGGCGGCCGGCGACCCGCAGGAAGCGGAGGAACGGCACCACCAGGAAGATCACCTGCCACCAGTGGCGCCGCAGGTAGGACCATGCAGAAGGGGCAATGACGAGCCGGAGGACGAACTCGAACGCGAACACCGCCCACAGCGCCCAGCTCGCCACGTCGAACCATGCGCGCAGTCCCTCCTCGTCGCGCAGGGCGGTGTCGGCCACGACGAGGAGGATGAAGATGATGCCGAGGACGCTCACCGGCTTGTCCATCCGCCGGGCGATCTCCTCCGCGATCCGCTCCCGTTCGCTGGCCGGTCGACGGAGTACGGGAGGCGTCGGTTCCTGGGGTCGCGTCAAGACGTCACGGTCTCAGCCTCGGTGTTGTGCGGTTCAGGTCTTCTGGCGTGACCCGATCCCGCCGACGATGGCGGTAATAACTGTGACGACGAGGGCGGCCACCAAGAGCCATCGAAGCGCGCGAACGACGAATCCGACGATGGCGAGCGCGATGATGGCGATGACCAGAACGGCGATGACCTTGCCGAGCGTGCTCACCACAGAACTCTACCCAGAGGCTAAGAAGTGGCAAAGGCGTGGGTCGGTGAGCATAAGGGGTGTTGGATTTTCGGCGACTCGATTTGCGAGTAACGCAGGCCCCCATGCTATTAGTGCTCCATGGCACGCGAGCAGCACCTTGTCGAAACCGTCGTTTGCGATATCTGCGGGAAGAACGCAGAAGAGGCAACGACTGTCGTTCTCGGATGGGGGAAAGAGCAATGGGAGCTCGACCTCTGTCAAACCGACATCTCGAAGGTCACCAAGACCTTCGAGAGGTGGATTACTGGCGGCCGAAAGGTCCGAGCCAACAGGAGCACGGGCAAAAGCGCAAAGACGGCCAAGGGCGGCTCGCGTGGCAACGGCTCCGACTGGGACTACCTGGAGAGCGTCGGCTTCACGCGGCACCGTGGTCGCAAGACGGCCGCTGAGCAGGAAGCGCTGGCCAGCCGGGAGGCGTGAGCCGTCACGCAGTGGGCGGCGGCTCGAGGTGCACGACCCGCACGCGGGTCAGTTCGTCGAGCAACTCCGGCCCGTAGCCGAAGCCCTCTCCCGAAGCGCCATGCGGCGTAGCGGCCCCACCCGGGGCGCCGCCGAATGCGGCGTTGATCTTCACCGTGCCGGCGACGAGCTCCCGTGCGGCGCGCTGGGCATGGACCAGGTTCGGCGTCAGCACTACGGCAGCCAAGCCGTACACGGTGCCGTTGGCCAAGGCGAGCGCCTCGTCGAATGAATCCACCACCTGCACCGCCGCCACCGGGCCGAAAGTCTCCTCTTCCACGATCGCCATGCCGGGGGTGACGGCGGTGACGACCGTGGGCGGGTAGAAGCAGCCGGGGCCTTCCAGTGGCGCGCCACCACACCTCAGCTCGGCGCCGGCATCAACGGCCTCGCGCACGTGGCGATCGACGACGGCCCGCTGGCCCTCGTCGATCATCGGGCCCATCTCCACTCCGGGGTCGGACCCCCGGCCGACGCGCATCGATTTCGCCCGCGTCACCAGCTCGTCGACGAAGGCGTCGGCCACGTGTCGGTGCACGTACACGCGCTCAACCGAGGTGCAGATTTGCCCGGCGTTGGCGAAGCAGCCCATCGCCGCCTGCTGTGCCGCCCACGCCGCGTCCACACCGGAATCGACGATCATCGGGTCCTTCCCGCCCAGCTCGAGGACGGCTTTGGCCCCGCGGGCAGCGCAGGCGGCGGCCACCGACCGTCCGCTGGGCAGCGACCCGACGTGGACGACGACGTCGACGCCCTCGTGGGAGGCGAGCGCGGCCCCCAGCGTGGCGTCGCCCACGGCCATCTGCAGGACGCCGTCGGGCAGTTCCTCAGAAAGCAGGCGCACCACCTCGGCCGTCGACAGCGGCGTCTTCTCGCTCGGCTTGCAGATGACGGTGTTGCCCACGACGAGGTTGGCGGCGATCTGGGCACAGGCGATGGCCACCGGGTCGTTCCAGGGGAGGCAGAGTGCGGCGACGCCGCGGCTCACGCGCATCATCCAGTCCGTTGCGCCCCACGCTCCCTGCAGCGAGCGGCCTCCGTGGAGCGGGCCCAGCTCGGCGTACTGTTCGAGTGCGCCGATCCCCGCCTCGACACCACCTCGCGAGTCGCCGACGGGCTTGCCCCCCTCTCGGGTCTGGAGGAGGGCGATGTCGTCGAGTGCCGCCCGAAGACGGGCGGCACCCGCCCGCACGGCGGCTGCCCGCTCGGCCGGGGCCGTGCGCTCCCACCCGGGATGGGCACCACGGGCGGCGGCCACCAGCCGACCGGCGTCGCTGCAGGGCAGCGACCCTATGGTCTCGCCGGTGGCCGGGTCAGTGACGAAAAGCTGGGACATCTCGAGTGCCTTCCCGCAACCGCCGGGTCCAATGCCTCGCCGCCGACATCACCTCTCTACCTTGGCGTCGTAGACCTCCTCCGCCGGCAGGGCAAGGAGCCTTTCGGCCATCTCCTCTTTCAGCTGCTGGGCGCGGGCGGCTTCGGCAGCGTCGGGCGCTTCCCTGCAGGCGAGTTGGAGGAACTCCTGAGGTACGAGGCCCTGGCGCAAGGCTAAGTCGACCACTGTTCCCTCGTAAACCAGCCGAAAGAAGAAGTGCCCGCCGGGAGCCTCCGGTACCTCGGGTCCGGCAAGCTCGGGCGACACCCGGTAGCGGTCGCCTGTGACGGCGCGGGTGACCATCTCGAAAGCGTCGCGTGCCCCCGCCCCTCCGAACCCGCTCTCAACGGTGATGCCATAGCGGTCCGGCGGTTGACCAGCGGCCAAGATTGGGAACGCACGCTCCATGGCTTTGAAGGCGTGGGCGACGCCGGCGATGGAGCTTCTTCCGTGATATTTGAGAAGGTCATCGAAGGAGATGGAGATCAAGGCGCCTTCGTCAAGGACCATGAGTGCCGGCATGGGCGAATACTGCCCGTATTTCTGCCCGGCCTCCTGCGCCGAGGCCTCCAGCCGGCTCCGGTAGCTCTCCCACCACTCCGGGCCACCAGGGGCCATGTTGTCGTTGCCCTCCCGCAGACCTGCGGACCCATCGATGAGTTCCCGCACGATGTCGGCGTGCCCGGCGTGGCGGGCAGTCTCGGCGATCACGTGTACCAACACCGTATGGAGAGTGACCTCGCTGCGGTCCTCGGGCCACCACGGCACATGACCGATGGCGTCAAGCGCCAGCTTGTCGATCGTGGCGTCGGAGTGCGTCGAGGCCCGCCGGTACAGCGCCACGATCTGCTCGCGCGACTCCTCGGCGGTGGCCCACATGTCCGCGTTCGGCTCCGCGCCGTCCTCGAACCACGGCAGGCGCTCGTGGAATGGCCGACCGAAGCTGTCGCCGAAGTACCCAACCTCCACCCCGGCCAAGTGCTTGACCAGTCCCAGCAGGTTGGTGCCGGTCGGCACCATTGGGCGGCGGATGTCGTACTCGGAGAGCCCGTCGAGCTTCCAGAGCAGCGCCTCACGCGCGACTTGCAGGTAACGGCGAAGGTCCTCCTTCGGCTCCCATCCCCGCATGCCGGACAGTATGACGGAGACAGAGGTTGACCACCGTCCTCACCGTGGGACACGGCACCCTCACCGCCGAGCGGTTTGCCGCCCTGGTCATGGGCGCGCAGGCTCGCCGAGTCGTCGACGTTCGGTCGTTCCCGGGAAGTCGTCGCAACCCCCAGTTCGGTCGGGAAGAGATGCAGCGGTGGCTGCCCCCGGGGGGCGTGGTCTACAGCTGGATTCGAGAATTGGGCGGCCGCCGGCGGCCGGTGAGCAACTCCAAGCACATCGCCCTGCGTGATCCAGCCTTTCGCGGCTACGCCGACCATATGGCGACACCCGCGTTCTTCGGCGGCCTCGACGAACTCCTCACCATGGCCGCCGAGCAGTCGACGGCGGTGATGTGCAGCGAGTCCTTGTGGTGGCGTTGCCACCGACGACTGTTGGCGGACCATCTTGTCCTCATCCGGGATGTACGGGTCGTTCACCTGATGCACGACGAGCGGCTCACCCCGCACGTCCTCACCAATGGCGTCCGGCGAGCAGGCGACGGCCTCGTCTATGACGTCGGAGTCACGCCTGCAGCGCCATGACGACGGAGGCGGCTCCTTCACCCATCACCGATCGTGTTGTTACGACCCGGCGGTTGGCACTTCTGGCGATCGTCGCGGCATCCATGGCGGCCGCACTCGTCGTCGTCGCTGCCCAGGCCGATGAGGGCGAGGGCTCTGGCGGCGCGGATTTGAGTCCTCGGGCTGTTCATCGTGCTTGCCCCTCTTCTGTCCGCCGCCGCGACCCGATCGGTGGCGGCGTCGACGCTTTTGCGGCCGGTGGGCGGCGTGGAGATCCGCGCTGTTGGCGACCGTTCGGCCGTCACCTTCGAGGCGCAGGATCACGATCGAACGGTGAAGTCGACGTACGTGGTGGAGGAGGCGAACTGGGAGCTCGGCGACCACAACGTCGCCTTCATGGACGAAGACGGGAGGGTCCACGAGGATCAACAGTTCGGCTTGGCGGGCGTGCCCCTGTTGATGCCGGTCGTGTTCGTCTTGGGGTTCGCTACCTTCGCGGCGCGCCGCCTGTGGGGACTAGTCATCGCGTCATGGGACGTGAGCAACCACAACCAGCGGCCGCGTCTCGGGTACGCGGCACTCATCGACGATCCGGCGCCGCGCACCGTGCGTCCGCTGCTCGCGGTGTGGGAGCGCGACCCCGTTCATGCGCTTCGTCCGCCTCGTCGCCGGGGTGCTTGGCACCAGGGGATTGCTCGGATGGTCCTTCGGCGGCTGCTGGCTGTGGTAGCCGCGATTGGCCTGGCCTTGTTGCAAGTCGACGACGGCCACCCGGTGGAGAGTGAACAACCGAAGCTGCGCTCTGCCGCGGCCACTGATGCCGAGATATGAGGTCAACCGACGGCGCATCGGTCCCGGGCAAGGCTGCGGACAGCCCCGAGTGCCCGCTCGTTGCTGATGGAGGCCGCCACCAGGTTCGCCGTGTAGGGGGCACCGGTGATCTTGATGCTCTTCTCGGCCGCTCTGCGCAGCGTCGGATCGGCGGGCAGGTAACGATCCACGTCGCGCGGCAGGACGCAGAGCAGCCGGAAGTTGACGCCCCGGACCTTGTGCACGAAGACCCGCTCCACGTCTTCCCAGGGGATCTGCAGCGTTCCGCCATCCGGCCCACTCTTCGCCAGCGACACTCCTCGGCTGTCGGCGACGAGCACAGGCTTGAACGTCTTCGCCTGATAGAAGGAGAAGGCCGCGATACCAAGCACCAGCAACGCGAGAAAGCCGAGGTACCACGAACCGAGCGCCACCATCCCGTACAACAACAGAATCGCAAAGGCCCCTGTCACGACACCCTGGATAACCATACGGCGAGGGTTGACCCCCACCACGAGCGTCTCGGTCGGCGGCGGTGTCCCAGCGGTCACGGGAGCTCCTCTGGCCATGAGGTAACGGTCGGGGCACATCCTGGCACCGGCCGCTCCTGGCCCCGCTCCCGGCATCGAGCATCATGTGCGCGTGGGACAGGTTGAGGTGCATCCGGTGACGCCCGAGCGGTGGGGTGACCTCGTGGAGTTGTTCGAGCGCCCGGGACCACGGGGCGGAACTCCCATCCCTGGTGCCAGCTGCTGGTGCATGTGGTGGCGCCACCGGACCGGCGATGCGGCGAAGAACAAGCTGGCGATGCAGGCCCTCGTCGCTGACGGCGCGGAGCCGGGGTTGCTTGCCTACGCAGACGGTGCCCCAGTCGGTTGGGTGTCGGTGGGCGAGCGCGAGCAGTTCGGACACCTGATGCGGTCGCCGCAGTACAAGCCCCGCGACGACGAGCCCAACGTCTTCGCAGTGGTGTGCTTCTACGTCGACCCCCGCTGGAAGCGACGCGGTGTGGCCTACGCGCTGCTCGATTCCGCAGTCGAGTGGGCGCGGTTGCGTGGTGCGACGGCCATCGAGGCGTACCCAAACGTCAACTCCGACTTCATGGGCCGCCTCGACGCCTTCGAGCGGCGCGGATTCTGCCAGACGAGGATCGCGGGGAAGCGGGTGGTCGTCCGCCTCGTGCTGTGACCGCCTACGTGGCGATTACGAGCGCGGCGAAATTCTGTCTGACCGTGGTTATTCTCGTGACGTGGAAGGGGGCTCAGAAGTCCAACTTGCGCAGACGTTCGCCGAGCTTGCGAGAAGGCTGCTAGCGGAGGACTCAGTGCAAGCGACGCTCGACCGGATCGTGGAGGCAGCAGTAGACACGATCGGTGGCTGCGACTACGCAGCCGTGTCTTTGGTGGAGAAGCGCAAGATCTCGACGGCTGCGTCGACCGGCGATGTTCCACAACAAGTTGATGCAATCCAGTACGAGACGGACCAGGGGCCTTGTCTCGATGCCATCAAGGATCATGAGGTACTCGAGGTCGACGACCTCATGAAAGAGGACCGCTGGCCTGAGTTCTCGAAACGGGCTGCGGAGGAGACCAGCATCCGCAGCATGTTGTCCTTCCGGTTGTTCAACGAGGAAGACACGGTTGGCGCCCTCAACCTCTACGCCAAAGACGTCGGTGCCTTCGAGGAGGACGCAGTGGCCGTCGGGTCCGTGTTTGCTGCCCACGCCGCGGTGGCTCTGGTCGGGGCTCGGAAGCAGGAGCAGTTGCAGGGTGCGATCGAGTCGAGAGACACCATCGGTCAGGCGAAGGGCATCCTGATGGCAAGGCAGGCGTTGACCGAAGCGGAGGCCTTCGATGTCCTGGTCCGCGCGTCACAGCGAACCAACGCGAAGCTGCGCGACGTCGCCGAGCAGGTCGCACACACAGGTGACGTTCCGGGCCCTTGAAGCTCTTGCGTCGGGCGCTGACTGAACCGCCCATGGCCTCGGTCAGATCCTGACGCCGTGAAGGCCCAGCCGCTCGGCACAGAGCAATGCCAGAGCCCGCTGGCACCTATTTGCGCTATGCGCCGGTGCCGATCCGGCAGGAACTGTGCCACGATGGTGCTCTCGAGACGAAGTCGACGCGGCGGGTTCAGACACGAGCTCCCCAGCAGCCCCGGGTTCAACCCGGGGCTGCGTCGCGACAGGGGTAGAGCAAGCGGCGACCAGCGGCTTTGGCGAAGTTTGGGGATGTTTGCGCACCTCAGAGGGAGGTGGACATCCCCAGAACCGAGGTGGATCAGCACCCGCCGCCCGGCGACGGCCGGTTCTTAATGGCTGGGTCGACGACCTCGATGTGCACGTGCGGCCACGCGGGATCGGCGGTGCGGATCTCGTCCACTTGCGACTCGAACGGGAGCTGCGTCGCCCGAGGGGCAAGGACCGTCACCCCGGCCCTGACTCGATCACCGGCGCGCACGCGGACGCCGTCGATGTGGAGGATCTTGACCTCCCAGCTCGGCCTTCGGTCGGGCGCGATGACGACATAGTCGTCAGAGTGCTTGCAGTAGAGGACGTAGGTTCCCGCCCGCTTCACGCGTCCGGTGACAGGTGAGCGCACCTCGGCGTCGGGATCGAGGACGACGTCTGCCGCCGTCCGCGAGCCGGTCCCCCGTTGGCGAGCTTCCAGCGTCACCGGAGACGCGGCCGACGGAAGCACGAGGAGCTCCTGCGCTCCTTCGTGGTTCGACTCGTGGAAGCCGACCCGCTCCACCCGCGACGACGGATGGCGCAGCACGATCCCGCCGACGTCGGCAAACGGCGTCCACCGCTGCTCGGTCACCGAACGGTGCCGCGGTGAATGGTGGGTCGTCGTTGGAGCAGGCGGTGCCGACGTCTCAGGAGTGAGCATCGGAGGCGGGACGGCGCTTGTCGTTGCTGTTCCGTCACGCTCTCCCGAAGCCGCGGCAGTGCAGCCTGACAGGAGCGCGACGGCGGGAAGAAGCCATCGCAGTGTTGCTCGCGCCTCGCCGGCCATCGGCCCCAGAGTACGGGCTCCGTCGTGGAAGTCGGTCCGAGCACAGCGGTGTCATTCGTCAGTGGAGCCTGACGCTGCCGTCCTCGTTCAGCCGCCATGCGGGGTTGTGAGCCACCTCCCACGGGTGCCCGTCAGGATCGATGAACACTCCCGAGTAGCCACCCCAGAACGTGGGCGCGCCAGCACGGGCGATAGTCGCTCCGGCCGCCTCGGCTTCCCGCAGCACAGCATCGACCTCGGTGGTCGACGAGACGTTGTAGGCGAGGGTGATGCCGCCCCAGCCGCCACTGTCGATGACGCCGCTGTCGACGGCCAGCTTGTCCCGGCTCCACAGCGCGAGGACGAGGCCGCCCGTCTGGAAGAAGACGACGTCGCCGTCCGGCGACTCGCCCGACCACCCCAGCGACTCATAGAACCGCCGCGCCCGGGCGGCGTCGGCCACGCCGAGGGTGATGAGAGAAACCCGCTGCTCCATGCAACCAGCCTCGCAGCTCCAACTTTCGTGGTCACACTCCGGCGATCATCTTTTCGTACCCGTCGGCCAAGTCGTAGAGGGCCTGCTTGCCGTCACCTTGGAAGGACGAGCCGTGCATGATGGCGAGGGTCCCCGGACCCAGGTCCCCGAGGGAGCGCAGCGTGTCGGCTGTGTGGGGCGCGAGGGAGGTGGCGTGGAACATCGTCTCTGCGACCATGGCCTGGTCCACGACGTCAGCAGTCGTGAGAGCGGGGCCGCTGCCGATCTGGCTGAACAGGTCTCCACACAGCAGCGTGCCGGTGGTCTCCTCGTAGAGGACCTGAGCCTCCCACCCGTGGGGAACGTGGGGCGTGGAGATCTGGCGGAGCCGCTTGCCCCCGACGTCGAGCACCTCGCCCTCGGCGAGTGCCCTGGGGGGCCGGTCGCAGAGGTCGTTCAGCGATATGTCGCAGCCCAGGGCGCCGTGGGCCACCTGGCTGCGGGGCGCGCTCGTGAGCCACATGTTCATCGAGCCGCACTCGTCGGACTCGACATGACCGAAGGTGATCCAGCGCAGCGACTCGACGGGCAGGACCTTGGCCACGGCCTCGGCCACGAGGGGGAACATCCCTCGGGGCCCGGTGTGGAACAGCAGCGGCTCGTCGGCTCGGACGAGGAACTGGTTGAAGGTGAAGCCCGCCGGGGTCACATCGGGGATCCAGGTCGAGATCCGGTAGATGCCGTCGGCGATCTCGTTGACAGTGGGTTGCATGGGTTCCATGCTCCCGGGGCGTTCCGAGACCGGACGATCTGTTCAGTCAGGACTGAACGAACCAGCGAACCCGACTGCCGACGGCGGGCTCGTAGGCGCAGTAGATGCCGGTACGTACCTCGCCGTCGAGCGCGTCTGCAACCCCGGGCAACGCATCGGCCAGTCTTGCGATGGCCGCTCTCATGGCCCGGGTGATGTTCAGGCGGGCCCGCTCTGCCGCCGAAGCGGCCCGGCGGTCGCGCCCCCCGAGGCCGAAGGCCTGCGCCAACTGCGCCACGAGCTGGTCGAGCTCAGCCTGAAGAGCCTCGGCCGCTTCGAACCGGCCAGCCGCGAGCTCGTCCTCGACGTCCGCCCGCAGCTTCTCGATTCGCTGCCGGTAGACGGCCCGAGCCCGACCGTCGAGCAGCTCACCGGCATCGCCGAGAGCCCGGCGGTCGGGGCCGCCCGGGTCGGTGCCCTCCACCTTGTCGACGAGATCGAGCGCGTGGCGCTCCACGCCCGGGTGGCCGAGGAGCTCGGCGAGGTAGCGAAGCCCCTTGGTGTCGTGGAGCCTCACCCTCGTGCCGCCGTAGGAGACGACCCACCACTTTCCTTCGCGGGCCAGAGTGGCTGTCGAGGCGGGAGGCGGTGCGGCGGGCCGGGCGGCCGTGAGGCGCTCGAGCAGCTCAGCGTCGGCAGGTGCCAACACGACGTCGAGGGTGGAGAGCGTGGCTGCCGCCGACCTGGCGTCGATCGTCGCTGCGGCAAGGTCGCCCGCGCGGTCGCGCAGCCGGGCGAGCTCAAGGAGCAGGGTGGCCCGGAGCCAGGGAAGCTGGTGCCCGTCGAGCTGGTCGACGGCCAACTCGAGGGTGTCGATGGCGTCGGCGACATCGCCGGAGCTCGCCTGCACGCGGGCCCGAGCAGCAGCGGCGCGGGCGCGCAGCGCCAGCACGGGGACGTCACCGGCACGCTCAGCCAGTGCCGCACAAGCGCTGGCGGCGGCGTCGCCATCCCCCTTGCCTAGCTCCGCCTCGACCAGGACGGTGAGCAGCTCGACGGCCCGTAACCGATCGTCGCCGATCACCCGCAGGCCACGAAGTGCCGTGGCGCGAGCGAGATCGAGGTCGCCCCGCACGAGGTGCAGACGGGCTGCCGGCAACAGTGCCTGAAGTGCCTGGTCCTTGCCGAGCAGCAGGGATTCGGCCTCGGCGAGTCGACCCTGGCGGATGCGAAGGTCGGCGAGCGCGATGTCTGGATGCCAGCTCGGCAGGTGCATGACCGCCTCGAAGTCGGCTTTGGCCCGGGTCACCAATGCTTCGGCTTCGCCCCAACGGCCGAGCTCCACGAGGAGCGTCGTCTGCACGCTGTCGCAGTGGCTGGAGAGGAACACTGGGGCACCCGGCGCCAAGCCGATCAGCCCGCTGCGTCGGAGAAGGCTGGCCCATGAACCGGCACGCTCGAAGTCGGCCGCGTAGTAGCAGGCGCTGAAGAACGAACAGACCGACTTCCCGACGGCGTCGCGGTCATCGGCAGGCCCGCACGCCAGCGCCATGGCCTCGTCGAGCAGGGCCATGCCCTCCTTCAGTCGCCCCGCCTGTACTTGGGCGAGGCCCGCGTCGGCGAGCGCCTTGGTCTCCAGGTTGACGTCGCCGAAGCGATGGGCGCGGTCGAGGGCGAGCTCGGCGGCGGCCAGCAGCTCGGCCGGATCATCGACATCGCACCCCATGGGGGCGACCGCCACCCACCCCTGCTCGAGGCATGGAGGTTCGTCCTCGACCAGACGGCGGGCCCGGGCGAACCATGCCCGGCTGGCGGTCAGGTTGCCGAGGGTATTGCGCAATGTCTCACCCAGCTCCACGCACGCCATGGCCGCCCGGCACTTCTCGTCGGCCGCCGTGAACGCCCTGATCGCGGTCGAGAGGTGTGCGACCGCCGCCTCGGGGTCCAAGCGTGCGAGCGCTGCATGGGCCAGCTCGAGCGCCCGCTCCGCCTCCTCTACACCCGACACCCATCCAGCATCTCACCCGGACGGAGTGCCGTCGCCTCAGTGGGCCTCCAACTCCTCGGCCAGCTCCAGCCAACGCTCCTCGGCCTTGGCGAGACGGGTCTCCGCCTCGGCCAGAGAATGGGCGACCCGGCTGAGCGTCGTGTGGTCGGAGCCGCCGCCGGCCAGTTCGCCAACCAGGCGGTCCCGCTCCGCCTCCGCCTCGACCATCTCCCGCTCGGCCAGCATCAGGAGCCGCCGGACGGTGCTGGGCGAGCGGACCTTCGCTCGTCGCAGCCCGGGCTCGGACGGCGCGACGGGCAATGTCGACGCGGTCTGCCCCTCCATGGCGGGGGCGGTGCGAGGCGAGCCGGGGGAGCCTCGGGAAGCGGCGTAACCGGCATAGCCGCCCGGTGCCAGAGCCGGCTCGCGTCCGGGTTCCAGCACCAAGACGTCCTCGACGGTGCGTTCCAGGAAGGAACGGTCATGGCTGACCACCACCACGGTTCCCGGCCACGCGTCGAGGTGGTCCTCGAGTGCCCGGAGGGTGTCGAGGTCCAAGTCGTTGCTGGGCTCGTCCAGCAGCAACACGTTGGGCAGGCCGGCCAGGACCAGCAGCAACTGGAGCCGCCGCTGCTCGCCCCCCGAGAGGGTCGCTATCGGCGCCCATTGCCCGTCGGCGTCGAACCAGAACCGTTCCATGAGGCGGACCTGCTCCCAGTTCGGCTCCCCACGGGCGCCGGCCACCGCGTCTCGCACCCGCTGGTTCCCGTCGAGATCCCGGCCCGTCTGGTCGTAGTAGCCGATGCGCGCCGTCGGCCCCGTCTCCACCCGCCCCTCCGTCGGGATCAAGCGGCCGGCGATGACGTCGAGGAGGGTCGACTTCCCCGAGCCATTGGGCCCGACGACACCCAGGCGGTCGCCGGCACCGAGGTCCAGATCGAGGCCGGCGAACAGCGGCGTGCCGGAGCCAAAGCGGTGCCCGACGCCGTGGAGCTCGACCACCTTGTCACCGAGTCGGGGAGTGGAGCCCCATTGCCCGCCACCGCGCAGGTCCAACTCGCCGGCACGATCCGGGGCAGGGGCACGGCCCTCCACGATGGCCGTGGCCGCGGCAATGCGCGCCTTGGGCTTGCGGGTGCGGGCCGGCGCCCCCCTTCGCAACCAGGCCAGCTCGCGCCGGGCCAGGTTGCGCCGCACCGACTCAGCAGCGGCCTCCTGCTCGCTCCGTTGCGCCGTCGCCTCCAGATAGCCGCCGTAGCCACCCTCGTGCAGGTAGCCCCGACCCCGGTCCAGCTCGAGGATCCTGGTGGTGACCCGGTCCAGGACGTGGCGGTCGTGGGTGACCACAACCAGACCACCGCGGAACCGGGCGAGGCGGTCCTCCAGCCAGGCGATGGCGTCGAGGTCGAGGTGGTTCGTGGGCTCGTCGAGGATGAGGAGGTCGACCTCGTCGACCAGGACCCGCGCCAGGGCGACCCTCTTCTCCTGGCCCCCCGAAAGCGTCGCTACGTCGGCTTCGACCAAAGCGCCCATACCGAGGCGCTCGAGGATCGCAGCCGCCTCCCACCCACGCCCCACAGCGGACCGCACGTCGCCCGGTGGTAGGCCGCCTCGCTGGGCGAGGAAGCCGACCCGCACGTCGCGACCGTGGCGAACCGCCCCTTCCTCCGGTCGCTCCACTCCGGCCAGCACCCGTAGCAGGGTCGACTTCCCGGTACCGTTGCGCCCCACGACGCCCAAGCGGTCGCCGGCGCGCACCGTGAGGGACAGGTCTTCGAACAGCGGCCGGTCGGGGCGACGGACCGCCACCCGCTCGAGGTCGGCCAGGATCACGACGAGAGGCTAGGGGGGCTACCCGCAGCAGGTGTCGGCCAGTGACTCCGAACGCCAGGTCCGAACGGCTTCGGTGGCGGCCACCACGGCGATGCCCAGGCCGGCAACGGGGTCGGCCCACCACCAGCCCAACAGGGCGTTGGCTCCGACGCCGGCGAGCACGATGCCCGACAGCAGTGCGCACAGGTTCGTCTGCTTGGCGTCGGCGACGGCAGCCGCAGAACCGAGCACCGGGGCCAGCCGACGCTTGGCCCGGGCCAGGAAGGGCATGACGACCAGCGACAAGGTGGCCAGGACGAGCCCTGGGATGCTGGCGTCGGGCTCGGCCCCGGACGACAGGTCGCCGAACGCCTTGAAGCCGACGTACGCGGCGAGGATGGCGAAGCTGATGGCGATGGCCTTGGTGGCGCGGGCATCGGCAGGCTGCGTGCAGTCGTCGCCGCCCTCCTGGCGGAGCCGCCATGCCAGGATCAGCGCGGCCGACACCTCGATGGCCGAATCTGCCCCGAAGCCCACGAGGCTCACGGATCCGGCGGCCACGCCGGCGGCCACCGCGACCACTCCCTCCACCCCGTTCCAGGCGATGGTGGCGACGTTGAGCCGCCGCACACGGCGGACCGCTGCGCCTCGGGATTCCAACCTGCTCGTCGCGGGCGCGGGTTGGTTGCCTGCGTAGCCCACGAGGTCAGCCACGTTCCAAGTTACCGCCGGCTCAGGGCCAATTGGCCCTTCCTAGTGGTTGACCGGTGGAGGGAAGGGGCGTAGGGTGGCGACAAGTGGCGCGAAGGGGAGACCTGAGGGGGCTCCGCTGGCGTCGAGGGAGACCGGTGCAGACACGGCGAGCGAGAAAGCAGTCGAGCGGTGGCGCGATTCATCGGGAGGTACGAGCACTCGCTCGACGCCAAGGGGCGCATCATCCTTCCGGTCAAGTTCCGCGCTCCCTTCGAGCGCGGCGGCTTTCTCAGCCAGTACCACGACGGGTGCCTCGCCCTCTGGACCCCAGAGGAGTACGACCGCCAGCTCGAGGCCATGCAGGAGGCGTCGGTGCAGGGGCGGGACCAGCGCAACCTGGCCCGGGTCTGGGCCCAGGGCTCGACGGAGGTCGAGGTCGACCGCTCGGGGCGCATGGCCATCCCCGCATACCTGCGGGCGTGGGCCCAGCTCGAGTCGGAGGTGCTGATCATGGGGGCGATCGGACGCGTGGAGATCTGGAGCCCAAGAGTGTGGGAGGAAAGAGTGCTGCCGACGGAGCGGCAGCTGGCAGACGCATAGGTGGGCATGCCTGGAGCATGCGCAGCCCCTCGGCCGGCACGGTGGAAGAACCCCACTCCGCCCACTTCCGCCGAGTCCGATCGGGGAGAAATCCCGACGGCGACCGTCAGGTCGGGGGGCTGCGGATGAGCCAGGCGCCATACCAGCACGGGCCGGTGATGCTGGCCGAGGTCGTCTCCGCGCTGGAGACGGCGCCGGCCGGCACTGTTCTCGACGCCACGGTGGGTGGGGGAGGCCACGCCCGTGCCGTCCTGGAGGCTTGGCCGCATCTGGTCCTGGTGGGCCTGGACAGGGACGAGGACGCCCTCGTTGCCGCAGCTGAGAACCTCGCCGACTTCGGGGATCGGGTGGTGCTGCTCAGGGCGAGGTTCGACCAGCTGGACGAGGTCTTGGACGAGCTGGGCGTGGAGCAGCTATCGGCGGCAGTCTTCGACCTCGGCGTCAGCTCCCCCCAGTTCGACCGCCCGGACAGAGGCTTCAGCTACCGCAGCGACGCCCCCCTCGACATGCGGATGGACCGCCGGGAGGCCCGCACGGCTGCTGACATCGTCAACGCCTACGACGAGCAGGCGCTGGCGCGACTCTTCGCCCAGAACGGCGAGGAGCGCTTCGCGCGGCGCATCGCCCGGGCCATCGTCGCCGCTCGCCCGATCGCCACCACCGGCCAGCTGGTCGACGTGGTCCGCGCCGCCATACCTGCCCCCGCTCGTCGCACCGGGGGCCATCCCGCCAAGCGCGTCTTCCAGGCCCTGCGGATCGAGGTGAACGCCGAGCTCGACGTGCTCCCGGTGGCGCTCGAGGCCGCCATCGCCCGCCTGGCTCCCGCCGGCCGGCTGGTGGTGATCTCCTACCACTCGGGCGAGGACCGCATCGTCAAGGAGTGCTTCCTGGCAGCAGAGTCGGGCGGCTGCGTCTGCCCCCCCGGGCTTCCCTGCGGCTGCGGGGCCACCCCCGTCGGGCGACGAGTTCGCCGCGGCGCTTCCAAGCCCAGCACCCAAGAGGTGGCCCGCAACCGGCGGGCGGAGAGCGCAAGACTCCGCGTGCTGGAGAAGCTGCCGTCGTGACGGCGCCCGTCCGCGCTCCGCGACAGCCGACGGCCCGGCCGGTCGCCAAGGCGCAGCTGGAGGTCGTGCGGGCCGAGCGGCTGGCCGACGCAGCCCGCCGCCGGCGGGTACGCCGCCTCGCCATGGCCGCCACCGTGGCTGGCGCACTGTGCCTCTTCGGTGTGGTCGTGGCCCATGTGGTGTTGACGCAGAACCAGTTCCGCCTCGACCAGCTCCGGGGCCGGTCCGTGTCGCAGCAGGCCGAATACGACCGCCTCCGCCTCCAGGTGGCCGAACTCGAGTCCCCCCGCCGGATCGTGGCTGATGCCCAACAGCGGCTCGGGATGATCACCCCGCCAAAGGTCGTGTACCTGACGCCGGCGCCCGAACAGGCCGGTGACGCGGCCGCACCGGCGGGATCGGCGGCAACGGCCGGTACCCAGGCCTTGGCGCGAACGGCCAGACCGGAAGCCGGGAGCTCCACGGCCGAGGGCTGGTCCACGGTGAAACCGCATCTGGCCGAAGGCTGATGGCCACCGTCGCCACCCAGACGGGCCGTCGGCCGCGCCCGCGCGCCGGCACCTACCCCGGCGCGTCCCCCTCCAGCCGCCACCGCCTGGTGGCCCTTCTGGTGGTGAGCCTGGTGGCCTTCTGCGCGCTCGCTGGCCGGCTCGTCTTCCTACAGGTCACCCCGCCCGAGCAGTACCGGGCTTTCGGCGAGCGCCAGCTCATGAAGCGAATGGAGCTTCCGGCCGCTCGGGGGGCAATCTTCGATCGCAACGGCCGGGAACTCGCTCTCTCGGTCCGTCAGGCCACGGTCTGGGCCAACCCCCGACAGGTCACTGATCCCGCTGCCCAGGCCGCCGCGCTGGCGCCCGTGCTGGGCGTCGACGCCGCGGCGCTCCAGGACCGGCTCAGCCGCGACGCCGCCTTCGTCTATCTGGCTCGCACCGTGGCCGACCCCGTGGCCGACCAGGTCGAGGCCCTGCGGCTCCCCGGCATCCACCTCGTCCCCGAGCCGAAGCGCTTCACCCCGGCGGGGGACCTGGCCGCTCCGGTACTGGGACGGGTGGGCACCGACAACGACGGCCTGTCGGGCCTCGAGCTGCAGTTCGAGAAGGTCCTGGCCGGCCGGGCCGGTAGCCAGGTGGTGGAGCAGACGCCGGCCGGCACCCCCTACGACGGCGTCCGCCAGCGGACTCCGGCGGTACCCGGTGACGACCTGGTGCTCACCCTCGACCGGTCGCTGCAATTCGAGACCGAACGGGCCCTGGCCGCCCAGATCGTGAGCTCCACCGCCGAGGGCGGCATCGCCATCGTCATGGAGAGCCACACTGGCGAGGTGCTGGCGCTGGCCAACCTCGTGGCCAACCCCAACCGCAAGGGCCCGCCGATCCCCGCCCCCAAGAACCTCGCGGTGACGAACGTCTATGAGCCGGGATCGGTCAACAAGCTCATCACGATCGCCGCGGCATTGGAGGAGGGCGTCGTCGGCGCCGAAGAGCGGCTGGCGGTGCCGGGAACGATCAAGGTGGCGGACCACGTCTTCAAGGAGCACGACCCCCACCCGACGGTCCGGTGGTCGGTCACCGACATCATGGCCGAGTCGTCCAATGTCGGCTCGATCATGATCGGCCAGAAGCTTGGCAAGCACCGCATCGACAAGTACCTGCGGGATTTCGGCTTCGGTGAGCGCAGCGGCCTGCGGTTCCCGGGTGAGAGCCGGGGGCTCATGCTCGATCCCGACAAATGGTCGGGCACTTCGATCGGCACCATCCCCATCGGCCAGGGCATCGCCGTGACCGCCATGCAGACCCTGGCCGCCTACAACACCGTGGCCAACGGCGGAGAGTACGTGGCGCCGAAGCTGGTCAAGGCCACGGTGGACGCCCAGGGCCGCTCCAAACCCACCCCCACCAGCGCACGCCGCCGAGTGATCTCGCCGGAGACGGCCGCCGAGGTGACGGAGATGATGAGCGAGGTGGTGCGCAGGGGGACCGGCATCAACGCCGCCATCGACGGCTACACCGTGGCCGGCAAGACCGGAACCGCCCGCAAGCCCCTCGACGGTGTCCGCGGTTACAAGGAGGGCGCCTACGTGTCCTCCTTCGCCGGCTTCGTCCCTGCTGAGCGGCCGGCACTGACCGCCGTGGTCATGCTCGACGAGCCGACGCCGATCTATGGGGGACTCGTTGCCGCGCCGGTGTTCGCGGAGGTGACGCGCTACGGCCTGCGCCAGTTCCGCATCCCGCCGCCGCCGGTGTCGCCGGAATCCACCTCTGGCGCCGCTAACCTCGCTGGCGGCGGGTCAGCATCCGCCCCTGTTCCGTCTCCGTAGAGGACGCGCCTCGCCGTTGCGACTCGACCGCCTGCTTGCCGGCGTGCCCGTGCTGCGCACCCGTGGCGACCCCTCGGCGACCGAGGTCGTCGACGTCTGCTTCGACTCCACCGAGGCCGGTCCCGGATCGCTGTTCTGTTGCCTGCGGGGGACCCGCCGCGACGGCCACGACTTCGCCCCCGCGGCGGTCGAGCGGGGCGCGGTGGCCCTCCTGGCCGAACGGCTGCTTCCCCTCGGCGTGACCCAGGTGGTGGTCGACGACGCCAGGGCGGCCATGGCCCCCGTGGCTGCCACCCTTCACGGGAACCCTTCTCGGGAGCTCACGGTGGTGGGCGTCACCGGGACCAACGGCAAGACCACCACGACGATGCTCCTGCAGGCCATCTTCGAGGCCGCGGGCCGCCCGACGGGCGTCATCGGCACCACCACCGGTGCCCGCACCACCCCGGAAGCGCCAGTGCTCCAGGCATCGCTGGCCGCTTTCCTGGCCGAGGGCCGGCTGGCCGCCGCGGTCGAGGTGTCATCGGTGGGGCTGGTGCAGCGCCGAGTCGACGCTGTGCACTTCGCGGCCGCCATCTTCACCAACCTGGCGCCCGAGCACCTGGACGACCACGGCACCATGGAGGCCTACTTCCAGGCCAAGGCGACCCTGTTCCGGCCGGAACGCGCCGCCCTCGGGGTGGTCAACGCCGACGACGAACACGGCCGCCGCCTCCTCCAGGATGCCGCCATTCCCATGCACCCTTTCTCCATCCAGGACGTCGACGACCTTGAGCTCGGGGTGGGTTGGTCCCGCTTCGGCTGGGACGGCGTCGACGTCGTCCTGCCCCTCGACGGTGCGCACAACGTCGAGAACGCCCTCGCCGCCGCCACCTGCGCCCGCGCCCTCGGTCTCGAGCCCGACGCGGTGGCCCGGGGGCTGGCCGCGCTACCGGTCCTGGCCGGGCGGGCCGAGCCGGTGGAGGCTGGCCAGGACTTCAGGGTCGTCGTCGACTACGCCCACACCCCGCGGGCTCTGGAGCGGACGCTCGCATCGGCTCGTCGGGCCAGCGGCGACGCCGGCCGGGTGATCGTCGTGTTCGGGTGCGGTGGTGACCGCGACCCCTCGAAGCGAGCCCCCATGGGCCGGGTCGCGTGCCAGGGCGCCGACCTGGTGGTGGTGACCTCCGACAATCCACGCTCGGAGGACCCACTGGCCATCATCGAACAAGTGTGCCAAGGGGCTGGCGGCGGTGCTCCTGTTGTCGTCGAGCCCGACCGTCGAGCGGCCATCGCCCTGGCTCTCGAACGGGCTGGCCGCGGCGACGTGGTGGTGATCGCCGGCAAGGGCCACGAGACGGTGCAGATCACCGGCGACCAGGTGGTGCCGTTCGACGACCGGGTGGTGGCGCGGGAACTGCTGGGTCAGCGGGCGCCGGCATGATCGCCCTCCTTCTGGCCGGGGCCGTCTCCATCATCGTGTCACTGGTGGGCACCCCCATCCTCATCCGCTGGCTGCAGGCGAACGGGATCGGCCAGCCCATCCGCGAGGACGGCCCGCAGGGCCACTTCGTCAAGGCGGGCACGCCGACCATGGGAGGAGTGGCGATCGTGGGCGGGGCGGTGGCGGGCTACGTCGCCGGCCACCTGCCCACCCGACCGGGCCAGCCCGGTCAGATCTTCACCTGGGGCGGCCTCGCCATCCTGGTGACGGTCGTCGCCTGTGCAGCCATCGGCTTGAGCGACGACTGGCGAAAGGTCCGCCAGGAGCGGAGCACCGGCCTGAGCAAGAAGGCCCGCATCGGCGGAGAGATCGCGGCAGCCGGGCTGTTCTGCCTGATCGCCCTGCGTTACGCCCACGTCAAGACCAACCTGTCCTTCACCCGTTGGGATGCCCTGTCGGCGACAGCCATGCCGAGTTGGCTGTGGGTGATCTGGGCGGTGCTGCTCATCATCGCCACCTGCAACTCGGTCAACCTGGCGGACGGTCTCGACGGCCTGGCCGCCGGCTCCGCCACGTTCGCGCTGTCGGCCTTCGCCATCATCGGCTTCTGGCAGTTGCGCCACTTCGACATCTACGCCGTGCCCCAGGCGCTCGACACCGCGCTCATGGCCATAGCGCTCACGGGCGGGTGCGTCGGCTTCCTGTGGTGGAACG
>JAHWJQ010000119.1 GCA_019348305.1 Actinomycetota bacterium | reverse complement strand
CCACTCACTCGGCGAGATGGGCATCCGCGCCCGCTACGGGGTGACCGTCGTATGCGTCAAGCCGCCGGGCCAGCGCTTCACCTACGCCACTGCCGACACCATCCTCGAAGCAGGGACTGTCCTGGTGGTGGCCGGGCCGGGCAAGAAGGCCGAAGGGTTCGCTCATCTCGACTGAACCGCGGCCACAAGCCCCGCATCTGCTGCTAGCTGCGACCTGACCCCTCGAGGAGGACCTCGGCGATCTGGACCGCGTTGAGCGCCGCGCCCTTGCGCAGGTTGTCACCGCTCACGAACAGGGCGAGGCCGTTGGGGCTGCCTTCGTCGCGCCGGATGCGCCCGACGAGGGACGGGTCCGCGCCCGCCGCCCGCAGCGGGGTGGGCACGTCGACCAGCTGGACGCCCGGCGCCTCGGCGAGCAACTCCAGCGCCCGCTCGGGGCTCATGGGGCCGGCGAACTCCGCGGTGATCGAAAGGGAATGGCCGGTGAGCACCGGCACCCGGACGCAGGTGGCGGTCACCGGTAGGTCGGGGATCTCGAGGATCTTGCGGGTCTCGTTGCGCAGCTTCTCCTCCTCGGTCGTCTCCGGTCCGTTGAACGAGCCGGCGTAGGGGACGACGTTGAAGGCCACGGTCTCGGGGAACACCGACGGGGGCGGGAACTCGATGGCCGAGCCGTCGAAGGCCAGCTCCCCCGCCTTGTCGCCGGCGACGGCCAGCTGGTCGAGGAGCTCGGTGGGGCCGGAGACGCCGGCGCCGGAGACGGCCTGGTAGGTCGACACCACCAGCCGGGTCAGCTCCGCCTCGTCGTGCAGCGGCTTGAGCGCCGGCATGGCCACCATCGTCGTGCAGTTGGGGTTGGCGACGATCCCCTTGGGCATGGCCGCCATGGCGTGGGCGTTGACCTCGGCCACCACCAGCGGCACCTCCGGGTCCATCCGGAAGGCCTTGGAGTTGTCGATGACGATGGCGCCGGCGGCGGCCACCCGGGGGGCCAGCTCGGCCGAGGCGTCGGCGCCGATCGAGAAAAGGGCGATGTCGAGGCCGGCGTAGTCGCCTGAGGACGCATCCTCCACCTCGATCTCACCGTCCAGCCAGGGCAGTCGCTTGCCGGCCGAGCGGGCAGAGGCGAAGAACCGCAGCTGGCTCGCCGGGAAGCGGCGCTCGGCCAGCAGCGCACGCATGACGGTGCCCACCTGGCCGGTGGCACCGAAGACGCCGACACGGGGCCCGCCGCCGGCGGCGGTGCTCGCACTCATTCAGCGCTCCAGCCCGAACGCGTGGTGCAGGGACTGCACCGCCTCGTCGAGCTGCTGGGCCCTGACGACGCAGGAGATGCGGATGGGGGAGGTGGAGATCATTTCGATGTTGACCCCTTGGTCGGCCAGCGTCTCGAACATCTTGGCGGCGATGCCCGGATGTGTCTTCATACCAGCCCCTATGAGGGAGACCCGGGCGATTTCCCGGTCGGCCAGCACGTCGGTACTCCCGATCTCCTCCTTCATGGCGCTGGTCACCCGCAGGCCTGCGTCCAGGTCGTCCTTGGGGACGGTGAAGGAGATGTCGGTGGCGCCGTGCACCGAGACGTTCTGGACGATCATGTCCACGTTGACGTGGTTGTCGGCCAGCGCCCTGAACAGCCGCGCCGCCACGCCTGGGCGGTCGGGCACGCCGGTCACGGTGACCTTGGCCTCGGAGCTGTCGGCCACCACGCCGGAGATGATGGCCTGTTCCATGGTCGGGTCCTCCTCCCGGATCCAGGTCCCCGGCTCCCAGGTGAAGCTCGAGCGGACGTGCAACGGCACCTTCCAGGTGCGGGCGAACTCTACCGAGCGCATCTCCGGCTTCGGGCAGCCGCTCGCGCACATCTCGAGCATCTCCTCATAGGAGACCCGCGCCAGCCGCCGGGCGCTGGGCACGATGCGGGGGTCAGCGGTGAAGACGCCGGAGACGTCGGTGTAGATCTCGCAGGCGTCGCCGCCGAGGGCGTGTGCGAGGGCCACCGCGGTGGTGTCGGAGCCACCCCGGCCGAGGAAGGTGACGTCACGGTCGTCGGCCGACATCCCTTGGGCGCCGCCCACCACCGGGACCTTGCCGGCGGTGAGCGCGGCTCTCAGGCGGTCACCCCGGATCTCGAGGATCTTGGCCTTGGTGTGGGTCGAGTCGGTGATGATGCCCGCCTGGCTGCCGGTGTAGCTGGCGGCGTCGACACCGAGGTCGTGCAGCGCCATCACCAACAGGGCGGTGGCCTTGCGCTCGCCGGCGGTGATCAGCATGTCCATCTCGCGGCCGGGCCGGACCCGAGAGACCTCGCCCGCCAGCCGGATCAGGTCGTCGGTCTCCTTGCCCATGGCACTGACCACCACCAGCACCTCACTGCCGTGGCGGGAGGTGCGAGCGACATGGTCGGCGACGCTGCGGATGCGCTCGGGGTCGGCCACAGACGTGCCGCCGTACTTCTGCACGACAAGGGGCACCGGTGCATCCTACGAGGGCCGCCCCCGCTGTTCGGATCTCGACCCTGCCGAGTAGCGTCCGCGGGATGCCTACCGAGAAACGAGAGCGCCAGCGCGCCGGTCGGGAGTCGCGGCGGGCAGCTGCCCGGGCGGCGCAGAAACGGGCGGCCCGCCGGCGCCAGATCATCAGCGTGGTCCTCCTGCTCGCGGTGGTGGCAGGCGTGGGCTTTTTCATCAGCCGCTCCGGCTCCGACGAAGGCGAAAAGGAGAACCTGGCCGCCGATGCCGGCGATGGCGCCAAAGACGCCGCCAACAGCGCTGCCAAGGACGCCACCACGAAAAGCGATGCAAACAAAGCCGAGGCCGCCGCCGGGTCGGCGGAGTGCCCACCCCCCGGGGGAAGCGCCGAACGCAGGACGAGCTTCGACGGCCCCCCGAAGATGTGCATCGATCCGAAGCAGGAGTACTCCGCCGAGGTGGAGACCGACATCGGCAAGTTCACCATCGACTTGCACGCCGACCGCGCCCCGAAGACGGTGAACAACTTCGTTTTCCTGTCGAGGTACGGCTATTACGAGGGCGTGCCGTTCCACCGGGTCATCCCCGGCTTCGTCGTCCAGGGTGGCGACGGTGCCAAGGGCGACGGGACCGGTGGGCCCGGCTACGAGATCCCCGACGAGTTGCCCAAGGCCGGCGAGTACAAGGTCGGCTCAGTGGCCATGGCCAACTCCGGGCCCGACACCAACGGTTCGCAGTTCTTCGTGGTCACCGGGGAACAGGGAGCATCTCTGCCCCCCAACTACTCGCTCTTCGGGACCGTCGTCGAAGGGATGGACGTGGTCAAGGCCATCGAGGCCGACGGCAGCGAGAGCGGCCAGCCGAAGGTCACCCACAAGATCACCAAGGTCACGATCACCGAGAAGGATGGATAGCCAGATGGCCCAGCAGTGGAACCGCCCACCCGAGATGGAGATCGACCCCGAGAAGCGGTACACGGCCACCATGTCGACGTCGATGGGCGACGTCGTCATCGCCCTCGACGCCGTGCAGGCACCGCAGACGGTCAACAACTTCGTCTTCCTGGCCAGGGACGGGTACTTCGACGGGACCACCTTCCACCGCGTCATAAAGGACTTCATGGTGCAGGGCGGGGACCCGACGGGGACCGGGGCGGGCGGCCCCGGGTACCGCATCGCCGACGAGTTCCACCCCGAGCTGCGGTTCGACCGGCCGTACCTGCTGGCCATGGCCAACGCCGGACCGGGCACCAACGGCTCGCAGTTCTTCATCACGGTCGGCCCCAACGGCGTCGCGCTCCCGCCGCAGTACTCGCTCTTCGGCAAGGTGGTCAAGGGCATGGACGTGGTCGACCAGATCGAAAAGGTCCGCACCGGCGCCGCCGACAAGCCGAACACCGACGTGACGATCAACTCCGTCACCATCACCGAGTCCGAGTAAGCGTTCTGGGGATGTCCGCGCACCTGCGAGGTGCGTAGACATCCCCAGAACGAAAACGGGGGGAACGCGGGTGTCAGACGGGGAGGCGGTCGAGGGGGACGGGTTCCCCGTCGAGCCAGGCGGTGACCTTGCCGGCGCCGGCGGGGCGCCACGAGGGGTGGGGGCCGTCGCCGGAGGGCTGGCGGATGAGGGCGGTCTGCTCGTCGATGCCGACGACGGCGCAGCCGGCGGGGGCCAGCTGGTTGGTGCGCTTGGCCTTCTCGGGCGACCAGTTGTTGGCGTGGGGGATCACGGTGAGGCCGTTGACCAGGCCGAGGCCCAGGGTGAAGGCGCCTCCCCGGGGGTCGACCATCGGGTCGCACAGCACCATGGCGCCGGCCGACGACGCGGCCAGCACCGCCCCCTCGTCCCACGCGTGAAGCAGCGCCTCCCACAACGGCGAGTCCTTGAGCACCGAGCGCAGGTGCAGGGGCGACCCCCCGCCCAGGTAGACGAAGCGGGCCTCGCGCACGGCGGCCACGTTGGCCGGGTCTTCGGCGTCGGGCCGGCGCAGCACCATCAGGCCCCGCACCTCGGCGCCCATGGTGGCGAACCACCGGGTGGCCGCTTCCACCGATCGCTCGGGGTGCTCGTAGGCGGCGGCGGTCGGCAGCACGAGTACGTCGTTGCCGCCGCTCGCTTCGAGCAGCTCACGGTCGAACGTGCAGCCCTCGTTCCACTCGTTGCCGCCCACAAGGGCCAACGGCCCGCTCATTGGTGCACCATCCGTGTCTTCCGCTCATCGCGGCTGCGCCGCCGTGCCGCGCTCGCATTTCGCTCGCTCATGCTGCCACCCCGGCCCTGCGGTGGGCCGGCCGCGCCACCCCCTGCACGAAGACTCCCCAGCGGTCACAGTCGGTGATCGCCAGGCCGGCGGCGCGGATGGCGCCGAGGGTGGGCCGGTCGAGGTGGCAGCCGGCGGCCAGGCGGCTCCAGAACGGCGTCGCCACCGCCTGCGCCCTCCCCAACCAGCCGGACGCCCGCACGTGTTCGAGGAAGAGCAGCCGGCCGCCGGGCCCGAGCAAGCGCCGGATCTCCCCCAGCGCCCGGCCCTGGTCGGCGACCGAGCACAGCACCAGGGTGGCGACCACGGTGTCGAAGGAGCCGTCGGGCAGCCCCGACTCCTCGATCGTCGTCTCGTGCACCTCGACCGGCACCGCGGCGGTGGCCAGGCGGTGAAGGAGACGCCGGCGCATGGAGGAATCGGGCTCGAGCACGACGACAGCCTCCACGTCGCGGTACAGAGGGAGGTTGAGCCCGGTCCCGCCCCCCACCTCCAGCACCCGGCCCCGGGCCTCGGCCACCAGGCGCCGGCGACGGGCGCCGAGGCCGGCCCGGTCGGCCAGCCCCATCACCGGGTCGTAGAGCAGGGCGTGGATCGGGTGGGCAGCCATGGCGGGGCCAACTTAGGCGGCGGCGGCCATGCCACCGCCCGCCGCCGGTGGAGCAGTGACGTTACCCGCCGGTAACCTGACGGCGGTGGTGATCAAACGAGTAGGCATCGTTGGGTCGGGGGTCATGGGTTCGGGCATCGCCGAGTGCGCGGCCAAGACCGGCCACGAGGTCGTGCTGCGCTCGCGCCACCAGGAGTCGGCCGACGCGATGCTCGCGGCCCTGGAGAGGTCACTGGCCAAGCAGGTCGAGCGGGGCAAGCTGTCAGAAGACGACCGGGCGGCCACCATCAGCCGGGTGAGCACCACCTGCGATCTCGGTGGGCTGGCCGACTCTCATGTGGTGATCGAGTCGGTGGTGGAGGACCTGGCCACCAAGAAGGCTCTGTTCCGAGAGCTGGATGGCGTCTGCAACGAACACGCCCTGCTGGCCACCAACACCTCCACCCTCCCGGTGGTGGAGCTGGCCATGGAGACGAGCCGGCCCGACCGGGTCTGTGGCATCCACTTCTTCAACCCGGCGCCGGTGATGACGCTGGTGGAGATCGTGCGGCCGCTCACCGCCGGCGACGAGACCATCGCCGCCGCCCGCTCGTTCGTAGAAGCGCTGGGCAAGACGGCCGTCGAGGTGCAGGACCGCGCCGGCTTCGTCGTCAACGCCCTTCTCTTCCCCTACCTCAACAACGCCGTGCGGCTGGTCGAGAGTGGCGTGGCCACCAAGGAGGATGTCGACCTGGCCATGAAGGGCGGGTGCAACTTCCCCATGGGGCCCTTCGCCCTGCTCGACCTCGTCGGACTCGACACCAGCCTGGCGATCCTGGAGGCGCTCTACGAGGAGTTCAAGGACCCGAACTTCGCCCCCCGGCCGCTGCTCAGGCGGATGGTGGCGGCCAACCAGCTGGGGCGGAAGTCGGGCAAAGGGTTCTACGACTACGAGCGGTAGGAGACTGGAGCCATGGCCGACCGCCCCTGGGTGATGCGCACCTACTCGGGCCACAGCTCGGCCCGGGCCTCCAACACCCTCTACCGCACCAACCTGGCCAAGGGCCAGACCGGGCTCTCCATCGCCTTCGACCTGCCCACCCAGATCGGCTACGACCCCGATGCCTCCGAGGCGCGGGGCGAGGTGGGCAAGGTGGGCGTGCCGGTGGCTCACCTCGGCCACATGGCGCAGCTGCTCGACGGCATCCCCGTCGCGGACATCACCACGTCGATGACGATCAATGCCACCGCCGCCTGGCTGTTCGGTCTCTACATCGCCCACGCCGAAGGCCAAGGCATCGCCGCCTCGGCTCTCGGGGGCACCACCCAGAACGACATC